>CANEVR010000001.1 GCA_947442505.1 Flavobacteriales bacterium
GCCATCCAATTCAATTCCATTTCATTGCCTACGACATTGTTCATGGCATAATCCGTTGACCATTGCACCGTTGCATTCACAGGGCTATAAATGGCCATCAATGAAATCAATTGCGGATTGCACAATGCAACATCATCACCCATGACCAAATCCAATTGTGTAACCTGAACGGATTGTCTGATGGTATCCACACACATGCCTCCTTGCTGCAATAAGATCAATTCCTCACTGATATTGGCCGCATACGGCGACCAATAAGCAGAGTCGTTCAAAACACCCAATCCTGATATCCAATTGTATGATGCATTGGGCAAAGGGTTCTGAATACCAACCATTACCGTATCGCCAAAGCACAAGGCCAATGGTGGAAGACTTTGATTTTGAGGACCACGAACATGAATCCAATGGCCTGATGAGTCAATGCCATTGCAAGTCAATGGGTCCGTTCCAATCACTTGAATAAAAAACATTCCAGTGTCTTGAAATACAAAATCAAAACTGGCAACATTGGAAAGTATTTCCCCACTGGGTGAAACGAACCATTGAACCTGGCTGACTTGCTGGGTTTCAGCCGTGAATTGGATTGATTCTCCGAGACATATTTCTTCAGGAAAAACAGCATTCACATATGTCAATGGCAATTCAAAATCAAACTTGAATACACCATTGTTGCAATTGCTTGAACCATTGATTGGTGACCAAGCATTGGCGGGATAGATAGGGAAATCATCATGACTTCCGCAGCCCGCACAAACACTCTGATAAATCACGCCCTTTCTGTCAAATCTGCTCGTGCCTCCATCCACATGTTCAGCAGAAACACCTCCTCCAAAATAAGTTCCATAGATTGGAAAATCGGCACTTTGATCCATGACCAAAAGATAGAAATCACTGCCATTGGTGGTGGATTGATAAGCATCATTGGAAATCCACAATCCCAAGGTATTTCCAACGTTTGCATTGGAACTTTGATTGACACTTCCTCCCCAACCTGAAAGATAAATCTGACCACATACATCCACCAAAAAAGCAGCCGGTGATAAATTGGGGACACCACTACCAGAGCCAAACACAGTGGACCATTCCACTCCGGAAACATCCAAATTCCATTTGGCCACGTACATTCCACTATTGGGCTGACTCCAGTCGGCATTGTTTACCCAAGTTGATCCAACAGCCAAAGATTGTCCATACAAGTAAGGATACCCTTGTTCATCTGTATCAATAAAATACAACTGATCATATACCGCACTGCCCCAATAAGAAGCAGACATTTGCTGACCACTTTGGGAAAGCTTCAACAACCAACCATCACTGGTTCCTCCGGCAAATTGGGTTTGCATAGCATTTGCGCCAACATTAAAATCAGAAGACTGCGTACCCCCACAAACCCAAATATTTCCGTTGACATCAAAAGCAACAGAACAACCCGACTCGTCATCAGTCCCCCCCACCTTCTTTGCCCACAACAAATCGCTCAAATCCGCATTCCATACTGCGACAAAAGCATCTTGCATTCCATCCCCACCGTTGATGGTGGATGGAAAATCAGCACTGTTGGTCGTTCCAACAATGACCACTTGACCATTGGGGGCAATATCAATCTCTCCCCTAAACTCATCTGCATAATTGAATTTTAATCCCACCGCTGTATTGACGCCATCATTGCCATTTCCGCCCAAATAAGTGGATTGAAGCAATTCAGCGCCATCAGAAGACAAACGACCTAAAATCACATCACTTCCAAAAGCATATGTGGTTCCTATTCCTTGCGGAGTGAAGGCAATGCCTGCATTGAAAGTTGTATCAAACGCATTGTCAGTCACTGGAAAATTATAAGATCCTGTTGAACCATAAAACAACAATTCATTCTGATTATTCACCACCAATGAATGTGGCAATTCATCCCGATCACCGCCCAGAAAAGTAGACCAAACAAGCTGGGTACCATCCAGACTATACTTGGTTAAAGCAATATCGGTTCCTGCCAAGCTGCCACTGCCATCTCCACCGGCCCAGGTAGTTTGATACGCTCCCAACGTTGTTGGATAGCCTTGACCAAAAGCACTGCTACCACTGTATAAATACCCCAGTTGATCATAGGTCGCAGTGTAACCAAAATTGTCAGAAGTGCTCCCGCTGAATGTCGAAAAAACCAATTGTGGATCTATTATCCAATCCACATCAGGTTGCTCAGTGAATTGAAATGAAAAATCGCCTTTGGCGTTGCGCTGATAGCCAATAGCCGCATGCCATCTGGCCCATCGATTGTTTTGTTCTATAAAACAATTACCAATCTCATCTTCCATTTCTCCCAGCGAGTTAAGCACCAAGAGTTTTTGCCCTTCAGATCTGGCATCATCTACTCCACGGTATTTCCATGCAATCTGACGGGCATTGCTTTTGGCATGAACATGCCACTCATACTTTACACCCCTTTGGGTATCCCATTTCCAAACCAAATCAATTCCAGGATAAACCTCATATTGAATGACTTCATTAAAACTTCGGCAATCTCTGGCCCATTGGGCTTGATCATCGCCCAGAAAAAAATTAAACCGATGGGCAAAAAGTTCATTGCCCATTGAAAACGAACTACCACTTGTGCTTTGCCACCGTACATCATAAACATGCCCTTTGGTGCGAATGGCATTTACATCCAATACTTCAAAATTGGAAGCATGATGCCAACCCGATAAGTCCCATTGATGAATGCGGAAACCATCACGTTGAATGAACAATTTCCCCTCCTGAATATCAACTGCAAAAAGGACTTCCTTGGGCCATTGCCCTTTATTTTCTACAAAACCATTTTGAGCCCTGAAGAACAGAGAACAAAAACCAAAGATTATAAAAAAAATAAATCTCATGAATCAAGACGAATATACGCCTTGTTCTTCAGAATTCCTTGAACCACTCTGATAAAGAACACTGAAATTAAAATGAAATTTCCCCAACCCAAGCCACCTTCATCCATGCGATGAGACCACTTCTTACCCACCAAATCTGGTGAATTAAAGAGGAAAGGAATCAATGCCAAGAATAAAAAGAGGTATAAAGCACAGGGCTTTTCATTTTTCTCAAACGACAACAAAATGAAAAGAAACAGCGGCATTGAAAAAAGGAAATGCTCTGTATCTGTATGGGTCAAAGATGGAACCAATGCAAAAACAAGAAAGAACATTATGGACAGATTGGCTTTTACTAATTTCTGCCAATAATACCACAATAGCAAAACCAAAAAACCAACTGACAACAACACAAACAAAACATAGCCCATTTTGGGATGATCCATCCATTGAGAAATCCACGGATAAAAAATTCCATAGAAAGTATTTGGACTTGAATATAGGGCCGCGTTGTGCTCAGCCATTGTCTTTAGCCATGCCTGATTCAGATCCCAAAAATCAAAGGGACCACAAAACAAAACAGGAAGGAGAAACAACGATAAAAATGCAATTCCAAAATGCTTCATCAAATCCCATTGCTTTAACAACACAATCAACGGAAGTGCGATAATAAAATGAGGCTTTACCAAACACACAAAAGCCAAAATCCATCCGGCCCATTTCCATTTTGAAAATTGTATTTGATACCAAAACCACATGAGCAGCACCAGCAACAAGAAATTGATATTTCCTAAAAACAGTTCCCGCTCGAGGTGATCACCAAAAAAAATCAATGTCACAAGAAAAACACCCGTGAGAGACCAATTGGCATTGGGCTTATTCAACCATTTGGTCCATTTCTGGATGAACTTCACCATCAAAAAAAGCAAAGCAAAGTAATACAATGTTGAAGCCCAGAAATAGGGCAAAAAAGTAAAAGGCACAAAGGGAATCAATGCTGTTAAGGAATACTTATAGAAACCACTGGATAATCCGTAAGATTTGCCGTAAACGACACCTCCCGATAACCAATCAGAAGCGGCCCCGTAATACACTTGAAAATCCCACAGATGAAACCGACCATTGATGATCATCAACATCCAATAGACGACACCAATCAGCAAAGGAATTCTATTGGACCACTTTCCCAAATCTCGAAACGTTTTTATTCCTGAATCAGTTGATGAAATTTCTTCTTGAACTTATTCATCTTTGGCGTGATAACCATCGAGCAATAAGGCTGATCCTTATTCAAGTTGTAATAGTTATCATGGTAATCCTCTGCAGGATAGAAAACATCAAAAGCTTTCACTTCTGTAACGATAGGTGAATCCCATTCACCACTCTCCTTGGCTGCCAGGACAGCCTTTTCAGCAATTTCTTTTTGACTTTCTGAGTGATAGAAAATGGCAGAACGATACTGCGTGCCAATGTCATTGCCCTGACGGTTCAACTGCGTTGGATCATGCACCGTAAAAAAGGCTTCCAGAATAGTTGCCATCGAAATGATGGTTGAGTCAAACACAATTTGAACCACTTCTGCGTGACCTGTATTTCCATTACAAACTTCTTTGTAGGAGGGGTTCTTTATAAAACCACCGCTGTAGCCACTCTTGGCACTAACTACACCTTTGAGTTGCATAAAAGCTGCTTCAACACACCAGAAACAACCAGCACCCAAGGTGATGGTATCATTGGCAATGGCCTTTGTTGTAGATGACGAATTTTGGGTCATGGTTACTTTTTGAGAATTGGAATTTTCACATCCAAAGATGAGAAGAATTGAGGTAAACAGGGCAACTAACTTCATGGTTTATATTCTAAATCTTAGGAATCCGAAAGCCAATGATACAGTGGGTTCATTGTTTGAAAGAAAAGTAATCAAGTCTCTGGATGCAATGCCCCACTCATAAACACCATTGAGTGCCATCATTGAAAACCCTGCAGTCACTCGGGTTGTATTGTAATTGCCTCCTTTGGTAACGCCCATTGAAATTTTAAAGTTCAATGGCAATCGCACCTCTGCACCCGCAGTAATTACCGCCTTTTGCACATTGGCAACAGCTTCATTCATTGGTGCAACCAAATCCAATCCCAACTTGATTCGGTCCAAGAAATAAAGACCTACACCCAAACGGAAATTGGTGGGCAATTTGGTTTTGTAATTGTTGTTTCTGGCTCTCCAATCAATGAAATCACTTCCCAATGATATTTGACTGATGTTATTGGCAATGTCCACGTTCTGCATGCCATTGTAATCCAGTGTGAGCAATGTATCATCGGAGAATTCATACATTTCTGTTTTCCAGTTGATGCCGCCGATATCGTTTACCGCCGCACTAATAAAAACGCTCTGTTTGAATTTCATCGTCATGCCAAGATCGATTCCCGTCCCAAATCCAATCGGCTTTGGCGAAGTCAACGAAGGTTGAAACTTCCCAAAACCTGATGGCACGTTATTCTCATCGTATTGAATAGAGAACATGGGACTGAAACCGGCAAAAGCATCTGTTTTACCATCCTTGGCATCCAATGTCATGAGGGCTTGGCCGCGCAAAATTTTGACACCAACTCCCGCATAAATAGACCACTCATCACTTTCAATAATGGGACGGGAATAAGCAAAATTGAACTCCCGCAACCACGAAAAATTAATTTTTGTCCCTTGCAATAGGTCATTCATATTGGAAGAGGTGGCATTGGTCAAACCTTGGATGGTGGAAATGGTGCTGGTGTCAATGGTGCTTAAAAATGCACTCAAACTATCAGGATTATTGGACAATGTTTGAACCGTGTTGTCGTCAAACGTGACCATCAATTCTGAAAAAATATCATTGGCATTTTTACCCAACCAAATCAATTCTGAAACCTTAGGACCAAATTGAGAATAGAAATCAATTCGGTCTCTGATTGCAAAAGCAAATGAACCCAATTTACCAGCATTGACCGATAAACCCAAATTGGTAATGTCCAAATCAAAGGCATTGCTCTCTTGAGAAAATTGATAAGCGTAATCCAATTGTTGAGAAAGATCCAACTGGTCAAAATCATTTCTAAAAATATTTTGCATCAATTCTCTTTTTGCCAAAATACCAGAGTTCAAAGAGAAAGCTGTTTCACCAATTCCAAAAGCCACACGGCGATCAAAATCACCATATTTCACTGAGGTATTGGCAGGATTAATTCCAAGACATTGATAATCTGTGGCAAAAACCGTCGCTTGACCGTGTCCTGTTAAATTGAATGATGAATATTCCGTTTGCGCAATACTGATTGTACTAAATACCAACAGCATTAAGACAGTAGCTAATAAATTCCGATTATTCATGAATAATTTTTTGTTTGTACAAATATCGCTTTTGTGAAGATTCAAATGGCCGATAAACAAAAAAAACTTCCCCACCTCTGACTTTTATCTTTTCACAATAGCGATAAACCAATTCCATACAAGGAATCAATTCATCGTTCAACACATCCATTTCAAAACACTTTACCCGCCCTGACTTTTCATAGGCCGTATACAACTTATGGGTTAAAGAATCTCGCCAAACCTCACCCTTCCACTTCCCCATGCCCTTTTTTTTATGGTGATGACAAGGCATTTTATTCATCTTTTCTCCCCAGCGATTGTACATGGTTAGCTCATCATGTAAATGATCTATGACCAAAATTGTATCTCCCAATAGAATCAGCGGCGCGTAAATGGGCGAATGATAAGGCTTGCTGGGAAAACCACTCATGTAGGCTCCGACAATCTCTTTGTCAATTTTGTGATCCAACTGAAATTGAAACGCCTCCAACTTTTCGCGCGGACCTAAGTACTTGTATTCACTGCGAAACAACTCCATTTCCCTCTCATCTTGGATGTAATGCAGTGGAATCCATTGGGAATCTTGTTTGGTCCGATAATAGCTGAAAGCAGGATAATCAGGTTGAAAATCGGTTACCAAAAAAGATTCATCTTCCATTTTTTCCACCACCGGCTTGAAGTATGGACGGAACAAAGAATCAGGTAAAAAGGCCAATTCGTCTCCTACTTTAAGGTAATAATTCTTTTCACCTTCAATAATGACTTCTCCGGGAAACTGCGGATAAAAACCAATGGCATTTTCATTCAGGTACAAGCTTACCCATTGTCGTTGACTTTGAGCACCTGAATTAAAAGCAATCTTTGCATTTTCAAAAATGGTTCGATGCGCATCTTCTTGCCGCTTCCATCTCTTCTCTTTTTCATAAACCAACAATTGCAATTCACCATTGACATCCCACATGAAGTCACCAACATTCCATGATTCCGAACTAAAAACGATACTGGGCCCAGCAGTAATAACCAATGGCATTTGAACATTCATGGCAATTACCATTTGAAAAATTTGACCATTCGATTTGTATTGGCTGTATAA
The DNA here is from genome assembly GCA_947442505.1 of Flavobacteriales bacterium. Classification (GTDB taxonomy): domain Bacteria; phylum Bacteroidota; class Bacteroidia; order Flavobacteriales_D; family Sanyastnellaceae; genus CAMCTV01. Next base: position 7,292 of record CANEVR010000001.1, read on the forward strand.
GGTTTGGAAACCTGCTGCTACAATGGTCAAACGCTCGCCAAATTTGATAGGTCCCGCCTGAAAAACTCCATTTGAATCCGTATAGCACGAGTATCCGCTCTCGGATAATACATAGGCTCCATTGATGTTATCTCGGGTATCCGTTGACCTGACAATGCCAATCTGCTGAGAAAAAGAAAGGGTTGCTATAAAAAGCAACCCCAAAACGATTAATGCCTGCTTCATAACAGCATGATGCGGTAAAGACATCGATTTCACATTATAAAATGCGCAAATTCCAATGGTGCTCATCCACCTCGACGCCTCTTTTCAAACGATCAAAATAAGGACCTATTTTATTTGTAAAAGTCCAAGTTGTTGTGTCTGTCAGATGATACTCAACCCCTTGGTACAATATAGTTCTAATGGGTGCTATGGTGGCAGCCGTTCCTGCACCAAAAGCCTCGTCCAATTTGCCTTCTCGCAGTAAATCTATCAATTCAAAAACGCTGATCTTCCTCTCCTCAACTTCAAATCCCCAATCTCGCGCAACCTGCAAAACACTGTCTCTGGTCACACCATCCAAAATGGAATCACTCAACTCAGGGGTAAATATTTTATTTCCTGATCTAAAAATTACATTCATTGTGCCGCTCTCTTCCAAATATTCATGGGTTTGAGCATCGGTCCAAAGAATTGCGTTGTATCCGTCATCTTGTGCTGTTTTTGTGGGCCACAATGCCGCACCATAATTACCGGCTGCTTTTGCATGACCAGTGCCTCCTTTTGCAGCACGGGTATACTTGGGCTCAATCTTTACTTTGACTTCGCCTGTGTAATAACGATTGACTGGGCAAGTGAAGATGACAAACAAATAACTTTCACTTGGACGTACACCAACATATTCATCAATGGCAAACATGTGAGGACGGATGTACAAAGACTCACCCTCACCTTTTGGAATCCATTCATGATCCATTTCCACCAATTGTCTGATTGCATCTACAAAAAGGCCATCCGGTAAAGGAGGCATGCACATTCTTTCAGCCGATTTATTGAAGCGAACAGCATTCTTTTCAGGACGAAAAACAAAGACTTCACCATCATCATTTTTAAAAGCTTTCAAACCCTCAAAAATAGCCTGGCCGTAGTGCAGCGCTGATATAGCTGGGGAGAAATGCATGGGACCATAAGGTCTGACTTTGGGCGTCTCCCACTGTCCATTGTGGTACTCTACCACCACCATGTGATCGGCAAAAACTTTTCCAAATCCCAAGTTATCCCATTCCACCTGATCGATTCTACTCTTCTCGATCTTTTCAATATCCATCATTGTATTAGCTATCATTGAGCAAAATATTTAGGCAATGCCCTTGGAGGCAAATGTAAATAAAGTTTCGGAAGACTAAAAAAATAAAGCACAAGACTAGACTACTACAGAATCAGTGCTAAATAGAAATTTATTGGGGCTTACCAATTTGGTTTTAACGGCATACATCACAATGGAGGCAGTATTGTTCACTCCCAATTTCTGCATGATGTTCTTTCTATGTGTATTCACAGTATGCTGGGATAAAAACAAACGCTCTGCAATCTCGCCGTTGGTATATCCTTCTGCGATGTAACGAATTACTTCCAATTCACGATCAGAAATAACAACAGCGTTACAATCTGCCTCTAAAATCTGTAAATCCGCTACATTGATGTTCTCTCGTCTGATTTGATCCAAGACTTTACCACAAAAAAACCTAGCTCCATGATGGGTTTCCTTTATGCTGTCGATGATTTCATGAAAATCACAATCCTTCCTAATGTAGCTCTGAAATCCACTACGCAATGCCCCTACCATTACAGACCCATTCTCATTTCCTGTGATTGCCACCCATTTCAAATGCGGAGATTTTTTTACCCAACGATTGACATTGTTCAATGTAAATCCTGGCGATGTATAATCCATCATAACCACATCCGCAGTAAAAACGGCCAATGCATCATTCAACTCAGCGTCACACGTCACTTCAGCCACTACTTGAAAATCCTCACATTGCGTCACAACGCTTCTTAGTCCGGCACGAACCAAAAAATTATCATCTGCAATTACGATGTTGATCATGCGGCAAATATATGGATAAACAACTTATTAATAACGATTCTAAATAAAAGAATTCACTTGAATAAAACCTCTATTGATAGACTCAAAATTGTCAATTCGAAAACCAAAGACAAGCAAAAAAAGAAATAGGAGCTACACTTCTGACAATAAGCAATTTCATTTTAGGCAAATCCAATAAGCACTCAACTCTTTTGTGATAATCCAAGTTTATGGAAAAATCTAAAAAATACTTATCAATTTTCAATTGCAGTACACGTAAAAAAAGGAGCCCTAAGGCTCCTTCTTACAAAATTCTAAGACACTAACTATTTAAACGCATCAAAACCGGTCACATCCATTCCTGTAATCAACAAGTGAATGTCGTGGGTTCCTTCGTAAGTAATTACAGACTCTAAATTCATGCTGTGGCGCATCAACGGATATTCATTCGTGATTCCCATTCCTCCGAGCATTTGACGTGCTTCGCGAGCAATGTTGATGGCCATGTCTACGTTGTTTCGCTTGGCCATGGAAATTTGTGCTGAGGTAGCTTTTCCTTCATTGCGCAATTGTCCCAAACGGAAAGTCAACAATTGGGCTTTGGTGATTTCAGTAATCATTTCCGCCAATTTCTTTTGTTGCAATTGGAAAGCTCCAATGGGCTTACCAAATTGAATGCGCTCCTTAGAATAGCGCAAAGCTGTATCGTAACAATCCAAGGCAGCACCAATGGCTCCCCATGCGATACCAAAACGAGCAGAATCCAAACAGCTCAATGGAGCACCCAGTCCGCTGCGGCCTGGCAATAAGTTTTCTTTGGGAACTTTGACATTATCAAAAATCAATTCTCCGGTGTCTGAAGCACGCAAGCTCCATTTGCCGTGCATGGTTGGGGTTGAAAAACCTTCCATTCCGCGCTCAACAATCAACCCATGTATACGTCCTTCTTCGTTCTTGGCCCACACCACTGCTACTTGTGCAAATGGCGCATTGGAAATCCACATCTTGGCACCGTTCAACAAATAATGATCGCCCATGTCTTTGTAATTGGTTACCATACCGCCAGGGTTAGAGCCATGGTCTGGCTCCGTTAAGCCAAAACATCCCATCCATTCGCCAGAGGCCAACTTGGGCAAAAACTTTTGACGCTGCTCTTCTGATCCATATTTAAAGATAGGATACATCACCAAAGATGACTGAACTGATGCTGTAGAACGAAGTCCACTGTCGCATCTTTCCAATTCTTGCATGATGATGCCGTAGGAAATGTGATCCAAACCTGCTCCACCATACTCCTCAGGAATGTATGGGCCAAAAGCACCAATGGATGCCAAACCTGGTAACAAATGCTTGGGGAATTGGCACTTCTCCGCAGCTTCTTCGATGATAGGCGAAACTTCCTTCTTAACCCATGCGCGTGCCGCGTCACGAACCAATTTGTGTTCATCTGTCAACAACTCATCCATCATGAAGTAGTCGTGACCTTGGTATAAATCTGTTCTCATTGCATTGATGATTAGGCGACAAATATACACAAGGCCTTCTTCAACTATCTTTGAATAAAACCAGAATCATGAACTTTTCTCCGTTAAAACTTTCTCATTTGAAGGAAACCATTTTAACCACTGCACACCGCTACCCCATCATCATGGTATTGCAAGCCTTTGCCACCCTTTGTGCGCTGTTCAATTTATTCATTTTTGATTTTGATCAAAGCTTTGAATCAGTGAGTTTCGAAGGCTTCCGGTGGGCTATAATCCTTGCATCCGGTCTACCGTTGTATGTTGGGTATTTCCTATGGTTTGAAAGTCAAGACTGGAGCATGCGACTTTCTCGCTCTTTGATCTTTGCCTTGACCATTGCATTGCACATATACATCGGTCAACACATCTATCAATTGAGTGAAGATAGCAATGGCTACCAGGAACCATTTTGGATGTTGTCTTGGCTCATCATTATTCACTTGTTTTCTGTTCTATTGCCTTTCTGGAATGCCCGTCCATTGGCCGATTTCTGGTCATTCTGTTATTGGATGTTCAGCAATTTCATCGCCAGCACTTTTTATATTGGATTGATTTACGCCGGAATAGCACTGGGATTGAGTGCTTTCCAATTGCTGATTTATCAGGATCTAGATCCGAAATTCTATTTTTTCTTTCTCATCTTATTGGTTGGCATTTTCCATCCTTTGTTTTTTCTTTCCTCAGCACCTCAGGACAACCAAACATCTGTCATGGAAAACGCGCTATTGCGGCTGCAGCGCATTCAACAATGGATACTCTCTCCCTTGGTCATCATTTATTTGAGTATACTGTACTTGTACGCTGGAAAAATCCTATTCCAAGCATCTTTGCCCAAAGGATGGGTGAGTATTTGGATTTTATTGTTTTCTTGCATTGGCGTTTTAAATTGGCTTTTGGGACAATTTTTTGAAAGCACCCCAACTGGATCTTCATGGAAAATTACTTCAAGAAAATTCTTCTGGTACCTGCTTCCATTGATCGTGTTGTTGTGGATTGCCATTGGTTACCGTTTGTTGGAATATGGATTGACAGAGGTCCGGGCTATTGTTGTGTATTTGGCTGTTTTCTTGAGCATCAATGCGCTGTATTTTGGTTTTGTATCCAAAGTCAAAATCATTTTCCTTCCTTTGTCGTTGCTAATCATTGCCCTGATTTATCAAAATGGCGGACCCCTTTCCGCAAAGTCGTTGTCCTTTTCATCACAAATGAAGCAATGGAATCAAATCAAGAATGCACCCAACGACAACACCTATGACGATGCCAAAAATGTTCTTCGATACCTATCATCTTACCATTCAGAGAAGGCTGCGGAATATTGTTTGCAATGCGATAGTGCTTTCATACAGCCCGGCTTCGTGAACAATTATGAATGGGCCAATGAGCAGTTGAATGAATCGAAACTAACTTTCAAAGAAGATACTTCTGAGGTGGCTATATCCTCTTATGTTCGATTCGAGTCAAAGGGGCCTATCAACGTTCTGGGCTATTCAGAATGCATACCCATCAGCAATCAAACACCGGACGAGTACCAAGCGTTTGGTGATGAAATCACTGCCTACATCAGAATAGAGAATGTTAGCGATCCAGCGCATCAAAATGAAAGATTGGCCATCATCCTCAGCAAACAATCAGAAGTCATCCATACCGCATTCATTGGAAACCTTCAAGCAGATCTGGAGAAGAAAATTGAATCAGAGCGGATCAATGGAGAGACCTTTGTTCGAGAAAAATTTAGCGTTGATTTTGATTTTGATGGAAAGTCCTATCGATTCGTCACATCCGACATTGGTTATGATGTTTCTGAACAAAAAATCTATAACATTCAAGGCTATTTGTTGCGCAAAAATTAGCAGGTGAATTAGAAACTGATTTTCTTTTAGAAAATTTATACAATTCATTGAATAAAAACTAACTGTAGCTTGACTAATTTTGTCCCCTAATTCGATACAAATGAAATACGCGAAATGGATTGCAGGAGGTTTGGGTTGGGCACTTGGCGGCCCAATTGGAGGCATTTTGGGTTTTGCCTTTGGTGCCATGGTAGAGGACAAATCCTTGAGTGCACAGGAGCAGACCAATCAGCGCCGAGGAAACTACAATCCACGCAACGATTACCAAAGTTACCAATCCCAGCGACACCGGACCCGTCCCGGTGATTTTAGTTCTGCCTTGCTCGTGCTCTCTGCTGCTGTCATGAAAGCCGATGGCAAACACATGAAAAGTGAACTGGACTATATCCGTGAGTCGTTCAGAAGACAATTCGGTGAAGCCGTTGCTGCAGAACAAATCGGTATATTGAAGGAATTATTGAACAAGGAAATTCCAGTGCGTGATGTCTGTGAACAAATCAAATACTACATGGAGCACGCCATGCGTTTGCAGCTCATTCACTACCTCTATGGCATTGCCAAAGCAGATGGAAATGTGGATGCCACTGAGGCAGAGTTGGTGGACCGCATCGCGTATTACATCGGTGTTTCAGAAAGCGATCGTTCCTCTATCAAAGCCATGTTTTACGAGTCAACGGATCGTTCATACACGATATTGGAAATCACAATATCAGCTTCTGATGAAGAGGTGAAAAAGGCTTTTCGAAAAATGGCCATGAAGCACCATCCTGATAAAGTGCGCGATTTGGGAGAGTCTCATCAAAAGGCCGCACAGGATAAATTCATTGAGGTTCAGAAGGCTTACGAAAAAATCTGCAAAGAACGGGGCATCAAGTAAGCGCTGTATTTGCTTATCTTCGGGGTTGGTATGAAAAAATTAACCCTTTCTCTCTTGTGTTTTTTGATGTTGTTCTTAAATACATCCAAGTCACAAGATTATTTTCTCAATGGAAATGCTACAGCTACCGGAAACGACTGCTATCAACTGACCGATATTTGGAACAACCTCAACGGCACCGTTTGGTACGCAGACTTGATTAATCTCGTTGAAGACTTTGACATCACATTTTACATGAACTTGGGTAGCCAAGATGTCAACGGTGCCGACGGAATTTGCTTTGTTTTGCAAAACATTGGAAACACAGCATTGGGTACGAGCGGCGGTGGAATGGGTTATCAATCGTTTACAACCTCTCTGGGCATTGAATTTGACACTTGGCAAAATAACGAGTCTGGCGACCCAAGTTTTGACCACATTGCCATTGAAAAAAATGGAGACATCAACCACAACACAGGCAACAATCTTTCGGGTCCCGTTCAAATGAGTGCTTTCAATACCAATACCGAGGATGGACAAAACCACGTGGTGCAAATCAAATGGGATGCCTCGGCCCAATTGATTCAAGTATACTACGACTGTATCTTTAGAACCCAAGCAACCATCGATATCGCTAATGAAATCTTCAATGGTCAGTCCTATGTTTATTGGGGATTTACCGCCGCAACGGGCGGGGCGACCAATATTCAAAGCGTTTGTTTGGAGCCCAATATTTTCGCATCCGCTTCACAATTGCAAGCCTGTCCAGGAACCACCATTCAATTGAACGCTGGTCCATCAGCAACAGGAAACTATACTTGGTCACCTGCCACCGGACTATCTGACCCTGCAGCAGCTAATCCAACAGCCAATCCATCAGTAACAACTACCTACACTGTGGACTTTACCAATCTCTGCGGACTTCCTCAAACCAGCAGCATCACGGTGAATATTGACGACCTTGAAATCACCACCCCTCCCGTTGCGATTTTGCAATGTTCAGATACTTTGGCCACCGTCAATACTTCATCCAATTTCACGGGGCTCAGCTATCAATGGTTCACGGCCAATGGCCAAATTCTGGGAAGTGATACCTTGTCCACGCTGAATACCTCTACTGCAGGCACCTACTACATTGCAGCGGATTATGACAATCAATGTTTTGATACCGCCACTGTGGTGATCAATGCTGATTACAGTGATTTTTCTTTGTTCGTCAATTACGACTCTCTCATTACCTGCGCCGATAACGCTTTAACACTTGCCGCAAGCACCAATAGCGCAGGCACCATTTACATTTGGTCTACCAATGGGGGGAACATCACATCTGCACCTAACCAACCCAATGTCAATGTCAATGCAGGAGGTTCCTATACCGTCGACGCTTATTTCTCAGAAGAATGTCAAGACGCCTTCACACTGACTGTTGATGTGAATCAAACTGTTCCTACCACTACTCCATCGAATATCACCGAGATTGATTGTTTTTCGCCGAGTATAAATCTAAGTGTTGCCGTTGACTTAAACAACAACAGCTATGATTGGTCAGGACCCAACGGTCAAAACATCAATGTCCCTTCTACACAAAACAACGTAAACATCACTCAGGCCGGAAACTACCAAGTGGAGGTAACCAACAACCTCAATGGCTGTAGCTCCATCGAGACTTTCAATGTGAGCATAGATACAATATCCCCAATTATTTCTTGGTTCGATGCAGACACCATTAGTTGTCTGAATCCTGTTGTTATTTTAGACAACTACACGGTTAATCTCACGAGCTGGGATGCTTTTTGGTCGACCAACTTTGGCATTATCCAAAGTGAAATGGCGGATGATCTTTACCCCAATGTTTTGGCTTTGGGAGAATACAATCTTACCGTCACCAATCCCGACAATGGTTGTGAATCTTATGGAACGACCATTGTTCCTGCCAATAACAATATTGACTTTGATCCGACCATGCTTGTTTTCCCCAACATCATTTCTATGAATGGAGATACATTAAATGCACAATGGCGACCATTCTTGAAAGATCAACCCGAAGAAGATACACGTCAGTATTTCAAGACGTATCAATTGAATGTTTTCAATCGATGGGGAACACCCATCTTTGAAAGTAGTCCATCCATACCCTACTGGAAGCCGAATGACCTCAGTCTAGGCACTTATTTTTACACGTTTGTCTACGAAACCACTTGTGGCACAGGAAAGAAAGATGAAATGAGTGGTTCTGTTATGATTGCGAAATAAGGGGATGAAGGGATGAAGGGATGAAGGGATGAAGGGATGAAGGGATGAAGGGATGAAGGGATGAAGGGATGAAGGGATGAGGAGATGAGGGACGGGAATCGGTGAGGGATTGAAGCGGTATACTTTTGACTTGTCAAAAGATACAAGCGAAAAGCCCGACCCGCAGCACGAAGTGATGCGGGGCACCGCCTGATTATTCTCTTAAGGTGTTACCTTCTCTAGTTTTACTTTGGTCAGTCCTTTGGACACAAAGTTCAATTGCTTGGCCGCCACCATCGACAAATCAATTACCCGCTTGCTGCGAATGGGCAAACGATCATTGACTTTTACGACAACCGTGCTGTCATTGCTCAGGTTGGTCACCTTGAGCATTGTGCCAAAAGGTAAGGTCTTGTGCGCACAGGTAAATTGATTCTGACGAAAGACTTCCCCACTGCTGGTTTTTCTTCCGTCAAATTTATTGTGATAAAAACTGGCCGTCCCAGTTTCCACTTGAGCAAAAGCTCCAATGGAAAAAACTGAGAGGATCAGGGTCAATAACCAACTACTTTTCATAAGCTATTTTTTGAAAGGGTTTTATCCAACGTTCGTTGTCTTTTACGCCAACCACTGAATACCATCCAGAAGATAAGGCATCGATTAAAAATGTTATTTGCTCTCCATTGGTTTCTAATACAACCGGGCATTTTCTACCCAATACATCTAACAACATCCAATTCCATCCATTCACTTCTCCATTGGTCTTGACCATCACCCGGTCCTGCGCGGGATTGGGGTACAATTGAAATTGGAAGGACGATTCTTCGATGACTGAAATGGGATTCTGGATTTGAATGTTGTCCACGTAAATCTGATTGCCAAAACGACCAATGTTCTCAAAGGCAACAATGACCTCCTGACCTTCATAAGCCGCCAAACTGAGCCCTTCATTTCTCCACTCTGCTGCTGCTGGGACAAAGACCTCCGTATTGTCGGGAGCAGTCGCCAAATCATCACCCCCTTTGATGTACAAGGTTTCCCAAGTTGCACCGCAATCGGCAGAAACAACAACGGCCAAAGTGTCGGAATACTGACCGCCGTATTGCGCATAGGACACGTCAAAAGACAGCGTCGCTGCATTGCCATTTACTGTGAATTTATCCAACCAAACTTGATCATGATTGCCTGCTGCATCGATCCAATAATTGTCAAACTTCATCGAATAAACACCATTCCCAAAAGAGCTGCATTGGTCACTGATGTTCCAATTGAAACCTCCCCCAGTGGGATGTTTGTACTGCCAAGTTTGCGGAATCGCGCCAGCTTCAAAGTCTTGTGCCATGAGCGGATTGCTCAATCCTTCAACGGAAGCAATGTATTGGGTCTTGGTCTTGGACAATGACTGACCATTGTAGGTCACAGTGAGACTAACCTGAAAACTTCCTGTTGTATTGTAAACCACAGTGGGATACTTCTCAGTGCTTGTCCCAGGTGTTGCACCTTCAAAAGTCCAAGCGTAAGTAGCGCCGTCGGGAACCACGGAATGATCCACAAAATGAATGGCTTCGCCTGGACAGTAAAAACGCTCTTGTGCAGCGGCAAAATCAACCATCATGGATGTTGGCTCATACAACGGTGCTTCCCAAACACCCAAGTTCCAGGTTGCGAAGCGAATCTTTTGATCGCGGTAAAAAGGCACCAAACGCAACGCTTCGGTACTGACGGGCAAACCCTCGCTGTATTCTACCCAATCGCTCATGGTTGCATTTCGATACAACACGCGACCGTTGGAAGTGGCTATATAAACGCCGCCATTGGTTCCCAATGCATGTGCAATGGCCCAAGGCTTGGCGTTGCCCAAAACAGCTCCTGTGATATTGATCCAACTTTGCCCACCATCGATGGAGCGCCATACTCGCTGACTGACAGAAGCGTTGGGATAGGTCAACCAAATTTCTTGGTCTGTTGCTCCAACCGTAAAACACATGTTGTTTTGGGTCAAAGGTTGATCAACCATGGTCCAGGTGACGCCAAAATCGGACGACTTCCACAACTTCATCGCATTAATAACCCTTTGCTGAACAAAGAGGACGTTGTGCATGGCATAACACTGCTCCATCCACAAAACCTTGCTGCCCACGTCAGAGCCGAACTCATAAAGCACAGAAAATGACGAAGCATTGTTGCTCACATAGAGTTTGTTGTCCCTTCCCAAATAGGCTTTATCAAAGTATTGATGTGAGAATAGGATGCGAGAAGATTCATTGTTCCAATAACTCTCGTTGGGCGCAATAGAAATGGAGAAGTTTTGGGGAATCTCTTGAATCGATTCAGGAAGAATTTTTCCAGGAATGTCACTAAAGTAAGTCTTGTTCCCATCGCTGTAATTGACATAACCTGTTGGAGCTTCGCCGCCGCCCAAAGAAAGGTAATTGCCTTCACCGTAATTCTCCAAATAACCCATGTTGCCGTTGTGGTAGCGACCACCCACCATGATGTCATCGTTCCAACCTTGGTCATAGCCCCAAAGATTGACTGCCCGAATCCCACGATTTTTGGCGGTGAAGGTTTGCATGAAGTCATTGCTGAAATGAATACCCCCATCGTTGGAACCCCAAATTTCCTCGGTGGTTGCGCTGGTTTTGTAAATGCGGTACTCTTGTTGATCGACATGCAAATAAGGAATTCCACCGATATAACCACCTACGCCTTGATAAGTAGCACCAGCATCTTCCGACTTCCACAAATTCAAACCACCAATCAAAATGTTGTCTGCGTTCAATTGCGAAGCGATGATGGTGGTGTTGTAATGTATCTGGGTATAGGTTCCGTCATCAGCGGAGAAATTCATCAAGTTGGGATGGGTATCGATGTTATAGGGCGTGCCAATTAACCCGTGGGGATTAGACCAAGTCTCACCTGCATCATAACTGACATAAGTACCAATCCAACCATTGAGCTCCACACCGGCATTGTAGGTACCATATCCGGTGAGCAAAACGTAAATGCGGTTGGGATCGGCCTCTGTAACAGCCATGTGGCCACCCAGCAATTCGACATTGGTATAACCCGAATTCTCTTGAAACCAACCGTTGTCATACATGACAAAAGTATTTCCACCATCGGTACTCTTGTAGAACTTGCTGATGCCGATAGAAGGTTCAAAATGCACCGTATAAACCACATCAGGATTGAAAGGTTGAAAGTTGACCGTCATGCATTCATTGGGCAATTTCTCTGTCCACGTCAAACCCAAATCGATGGATTGAAACAAACCCTGATTCGTGGCTGCAAAGAGCATATTGGGAAAGTTGGGATGAAAAACAATTTCGCTGGCTGAAATATTCTGGGATTGAAAAGACGATTGACCTGAGATGGACCAAGAGGCACCGCCATCGATGGATTTCCAGATGTCATTGGCTGCGGAGAAGAATACAATATCAGGATTGGCAGGAGAAATTTTAATGGCTGATACCCCGCCAATCATGAGACTTGCCGTAACATGGCTCCAATGGTCACCACCATCGGTTGTCTTATAAACCCCACCCGACTCTGTGCCACAAAATAGAATTTGGGGATTGGTAGAAGATCGGTCGTGGCAATAGACGTTGGCTTGTTCGCTGATTTCAGTCTCTGTTCCATCCGCCGCATAGTGCACTTCTGGGCCGCAATAATTCCAGATGGGAGCACCACCGCCGCGTTGCGGAGCGGATTGGATTTGAATTTGATTGTTGTCCAGGTGGTGTTGAATGGCGTTGACCCAACGTTTGTAGTATTGGGTGTGTTCGTTTTTGACGAAAGCATTGACACGGTAAAAATCCTCGTACAAGGCTTTGACCCGAGAAACATCCGGATTCTCTTTGTACATCTCGGCTGCCCAAGCGGGAAGCTGGGGATCGTTCTGATGATTTTTGGGCAGGTGAAAATATTGGGCTTGGGACAAACCGATCCACAAGCAAAAACAAAAAGTTAGACAATGCTTCATGAATCAAAGATAGGGAAATGAGCCTAAGGTTAAGGCTTGAGACTAGGTTTGAATTATATTTGAAATAATGAAATCATTGGCTGACATTATCACGCTACTACAAAAGCAAAAGGGAGATTTGGCATCACGGTATCCCATCGCCTCTCTTGCTGTATTTGGATCATTTGCGCGAAACGAGAATGTAGAAGGCAGTGATGTTGACATTTTGGTAGAATTCTCTGACTCCATTGGCATTAAGTTCGTCGATCTGGCTGAAGAGTTGGAAGACATACTAAAATTGAAGGTCGATTTGGTATCACGAAAAGGAATCAAGCAGAAGTATTTTGAACACATACAAAGTGAGATGATCTGCGTCTATTAGACTTAACCTGTCTGATGAAATAATATTCAAAGCATTCCCATTGACCAACATATTCTCCAGCCCTGCCGCCGAAAAACACTTCCAACGGCATTTGTTCCAAAGTGGAAAGGCCGGTGGAACCTTTATCCCCGACATCCGCCATTTGAACGACCTCCTTCAGATCATTCACATTTTGGAACCGATAGAATCCAGGGAACAAGGAAGAATGAGAAAGGCCTTTGTCTTTTCGCACAACGCGCCGATTGGCTACATGGGCATAACCCAGCGCTTGCCAGAACATGAGTCTCGTTTGGAATACGAATACCGCGATCGAATCCGCATTGCCTATTTGCCGGTAGACGAATGGGAGCAGACCTCTATTTTCACAGTCATTGCCCAATGGTCCAAGTCCCGATGGAACATCATTACGGCTCATCCGGGGGGCGTTTCGTATCCCTTTCCCTCCAGCAAAATGGAACTGCCATTGAAAGCGGCGGCGCAGGATTATTGGCAACGACATGTATTGTTGAAGAAACGGGAAGTATAAATATCCTTTTCTATTTTATATTCGGGGAATGAAAGGGAGGTGCTTTTGAGAATCTCAACGAAATGAAAAATGATATGAACAGTAAGCTAGAAATCAGACAGTCGCTCATCAAGTTGGTTGGGGTTTTTGGATACAATGCCAAAACGGATATCCAAAAATTTATTCAAGAGGGATTCTCGACTCAACCCTTTATTTCGCTTCCCGATGGTTTGAGTAAAGAGGAAGTTGAGCGTTGGAAGAATAGAACGGCATCGCACTACAAAAATCAATATTATACCGAGTTCAGGGCATTGATGCTTACAGGTGAGAATATCACAGATCATACTGGAAAGGAAAGAATCAACATCAAGGCATTGAAACGAGAGCGATATTCTTCCATCCATTTGGCAAGTGAGAGAGGTAACCAAATTCAATTCAACATTACTCAGGAGGAGGTTTACTTTTTCCCCAATGGCATTGGCGTTTTTGCTTTGCACCTCAATGCAACGGAAACGGCTGCAAGCTCATTGTCTGATCTATTGGTAATCTCGCGGGAATTTGAATCTGAATTGATTTCTCCTCAGCCAGAGATACATAAGCTAAAATGGCACCAGTGGATTTCGAAAGAAATACTATCCAATATTCCTTTGATGGGAGAAAAAGTACCCACCGATGAGTTTAGCGGTTCCAAATTCAAAACATACAGCATCGTTGAGATCGATGAAAGTAAAGTAGACACAGAATACAACAGAGATCACTTGTTGTTCGAATTAGCAACCTGCTCTCGACTAAACACAATAAAGGAGAATGGATATAACGCTCCATCGCCAATATTTTATTCCACGTTAATGGAGAATAAATTGGAAGCATTCAAAAATTATTCTGTATTAACCATTTTGGATTCGTTCACGGCCTTGGGAGAAAATCATTATAATGCACAAGACATCCTGAAATACAATACATGGAATAAAGTTTACTTTTCCATTTATATTTTCAACCTATTCATTAAATACAACCTTTTCAAATTCAACGCTGAATTTTTGAAAGATCCCGTCGGCTATCGTGAACGGTTTACCACTTTTGTAAATAACTATAACTACCATCAAATCTCATTCAACTTTTTACCTAATTTATTGTATCAAAATGCAAGGAGTGGATTAGAGATCAATCAGGAAATGTCCTTTTTTGAGGAGAGATTGTCCAATCTTGCCAAGCAGATACAAGAAGAGCAGGAAAAAAAACAAGCTCTATTATTGGGCTTGATATCCTTGATTACTGCTTTGGACGCATTGGATACCATTATGAATGGATTGGGCAAAGCACAAGAATTATCAGGGTTGTCCAATATAACATTTTACTTGTTGTTAGCAATCATTGTTGCATTCATTGGAATAGGAATTACTCGCTATTTGTATCCATCCCTTTATTTAAAAATGAAAAGAAAATTGTTCAGTGAAAAAAAGTAATGCATCACCCATACTCAGGATTTTTACTTCATGGATTTTATCATTGATTAGTGTAACGCTGATTGCCCAAAACAATGATTGTCTGTTCAAGAATCCATTGTGTTTTTACAATGCGGATATTTTAACCTATCTGCAGACCCTGCACAAGCACCAACAATATGAGCAGATGCTGCCCTATATGACTGGTCCAGCATTACAAAACTTAAGCAAGGTCAAGCAATTGGAAAAAATAGAAAACGCTCCATTTGGTTATCAGATGAAAAGATCCGGCATTAAAACCATCAACGATCATGAGTGGAATTTAACCTACACCCGAACCATCCTCGGCACGCAGGAAACCTTCAAAGTACAATGCGTGATGAAGGATGGGAAGTGCTGTGTTTTCTTGGATGAGAAGGGGTGGAAAGCAATATTCAAAGACTAGATTTTACAATATAGTTCATCATGAAAAAATACTTCTACAACGAAAAACTCATTCTTGCATTTATCTTGATTAATGTATCTATCATTTATCTGCATACATTTTCATCATTAAGTAAGTTCTACCATCTATTTGACACTCTGGATGTCATCTTCACTTTGTTTTTTTCTGTGGAGATTGCGACTAAGATTAATGACACGCCTGCTAAGCAAAAATTCAAAGTTTACTTAAAAGACAACTGGAATAAGATTGACTTTTTCTCCATTATACTGGCACTTCCTAGTCTGGGGATACTCTTTGTGCCAGATCTCGAAATTTTCGCAGGATTCACGGCGCTCAGATCTTTGAGGGTATTTAAATTTTTACGAATCATTGAATACATCCCTCAAGGAAAAGAGATTTCAAAGCAAATGTTCAAAGCATTCCGATCCATTTCCTTCATCATTTTTGCTTTTGCCATTTATTCCACGATCATATCACTGATATCGGTATCGCTATTTAAGTCATCTGCTCCCACTTATTTTCAAAATGCCTTTGATGCGTTTTTTACCATCTTTAAAATCTTCAGTGGTGACGGATTTTCTGATGTGGTTGGTGAGATTGAACAGAATAGCCCTGGCGGTTTTGTTTACTTTACAAAAATCTACTTTGTGATTATTGTTTTTACGGGAAGTATTTTAGGGTTGTCTCTAATCAACAGTATTTTCATCGATCAAATGACAGGATTTGAAGAACAGATTGAAGAAAGTGAAAAGGAACTTTTGAAAGAGCTGAGAAAAGAAATCGATGTCATCAAAAAACAAAATGAAGAGCTAATTAAAGAGACTCAAAAAATTTTAGCAGATAAACATTCAAAAGATTAGATTCATTGCACGATCCCCTTCAACTCCAAATTCGACAAGTGCAACAAAAGCACATAGCTGTTGTCCTTTACTCTCCCCTCCAAAAAAGCGCGATAGGTTTTACCTCCGTCTTGAAAGACAAGCGGTTCATTGCCTTTGGCACCTCCTCCGATCATCATAATGGATTCCTTCTCGTGAAGGTCCTTCGCCATTTCAAACAGAAAATCGAAGGTCAATCCGTTGATGTGATGCAATTGATACTTCTTAGCGAAAACCAACTTGTTGTACATGTCCTTTTTCGGAAAAAGTTTTCCCGGCTTAATGGGAACTTCAGCAAGAATATTGGCGAGCAATTCTTTCGGAATTCGTTCTTCCTTCACAGTACCATCTGAATTGTGAACGATCTCTTTTTTCATGATGCGCGAAACCGGTTTAAAATCCTGGTCAATGTATACACGTGAGCTTCCATTGACAAATCGTCCAGTTAAATTCAAATCAATTTCCGGATCTGAAGTAATCATGGCTTGCGCAATGGCTTCTCCCTCACCAATGCTTTTGCACATTCCTTCAAATGAATTTTTTATGGCGCCTTTCAGCACTCTTAGCGTTTGAACTTCGTCACCCTTTTCAGTGACCAATTTAATAGTCGCTTTCTTCGGCTTTGAACTGAAAATAATTTCCGCATCGCGCCCCTTGGCATCTGCAATATGTATGTATCTTGACATAAATCGAATTAAATAAAATCTTTGAACTTTGATTTTCTAACATCATACCTCAGCAGTTTTGAGTATGCACCGGGATTCTTAGAATTATATCTTGCTACTTTACTTACAAACTCATCTTCTGTCATGTTGTATTTTTTGGCAAACTGGCGAAAATCAGGATCTGAGTATATCCTTTGCTGCAGGAAGGCTTGTCGTTCTTGAATTGTTGAGGAAGCAAAATTCCCCATTTTATCAAACATTAATTCACTTAATTCTTTTTGATATACAGATTGTTCACCATTTCCTTTGACTGCCAAATAAATACCAAGAGTCAAAACAAATATTACCAACATGACATTCCAAGGATCTCCGGCATAATATGAAATTGCAATGAGCATAAATGATAATACTACTCCTGAAATTCTATGAAGAATGGTTACCTTACCAAGAGTATTTTCCTCGAAAACCGTTTGCTGTATGTAGCCAACTATTTGCTCAATCAAATAATAACTTATTGCACTCGAAAGAATATACCAATACCAATACCGCTTAAACTCTGAGGAGATTGCCATTCCTCGAGAATTTTCTAATACTGAAGAAAATATTGCTCCTCCAAACAATCCAAAAAATAAGGCTATTGTTGTCGCAACCAAGAAATAAAAGTACTTGCTTTTTTGACGCAAGGCCGCTAACAAATATCCAATAAAGAGTATCGTTAGCAACTGCGATATTAATCTTATTAAGGCTTTCATCAATTCAATATTCTATAACATTCCAAAGTCTACTTCTTCCTCTGCTGATTCAACAGGCGCTTCATCCACCTGCGGAATTGCGGATTTATTTTCTAGGTATTCGAATTCCAACATTCTTCCGGTGAGAAGGAAAATCTCACTTTGACTGGAAAGCAATAAAGCATCCGCTCCTTCGTAATCAGCTCTGTAATTGAATACGAATTGGAATACATTTCCACCTTCCAACAATTTCAACATAGCCGTCTTTGAGGTTGCATCTTCCCACGTTAACTGATAAACCGTTGTGACTTCCAAGTTGAACAAATCGTTTAAATTGCCTTTCGTCAATTCAATTTCACCGTCGTATGACGAAGGAATGAGGGTGGCATCTTTGCCGTCTAAATAAACGGTCTTCAGTGTTTTCTTATCGACCTCTTGGTTGTTTAAATCGACTGTTTTCAGAGCTGTTGCTCCAGATAGAATAAGGGTTTGTCCGTCGTCGAGTAGATTCCCAGTTTCGCATATGTTGCCTGATTTGTCAGACACGACCTCTTCCACAAATCCGTATACTTTATCGCGATCTACCTTGGTAATACCGGCAGCGAATTTCTGTTCATCAATTACAAAAGTTAAGTTCTTTGCCATCTTCCAATTATTTAATTTGTTCCCACCCCTTTTTAATGTTCTCTTCTTTCAGTTCTGCAATCTTTGCGCTGACTTCCTTTTCAGAGGAGCACAAGAAAATTTCTTGTTCCAAGGGTGTCTTTCTTCCAGCGCTGAAATCGGAATAGACGACGTTGAAAGGAGCGTACAATCCAGATTTCTCTTTGTTGGTTTTCAAACCAACAAACTTTCTCACGGCTGTACCTCCTTTTCCTTCTTTCACGAACACTTCGCGAAGAATAATTTCCGAAGGTGTTCTCTCTTCTATGGAATCCGAAGTTGTGATTGGCGCGCACAAGGCGTAAGCCTGCATGGAGCCCGCATCGGCAGTGTTTGCTTTTTTATCGGCTCTTACTCGGGTAAAGTTCGGAGAAATAACGCTCAGCGTTACTTGGTTTCCACACGATGAATATCCTTTCTTATCGTTGAATTCCAGCACTGTTTTACGAATAGCTCCGTTGCTGTTTTCGTTAATGAGGTCGAGGCAAGAGATTTCCACCACGATTTCAGGTTTCACAAAAATGAAAGCCGTCTTAGCGCCAGACACCTCGGTGTATTCGGAAGTAACAGCGAGTGGTTCCAATTGCTTCAGCAAATCTGCACGTTCTTTCTCACTGAAACCGCCACCGCATTTGGTAATGATTTGAAATTGGTTGTTCTCTAACGCACAGCCCAAGAGCATTTCACGAAGCACACCTGCTTGTTCTCCGCTTGATTCGGCATAACCTAACACAACAAGATCGAGGTGATGCACATATTTTACCTTATAGGTGATGTTGTTAGCTGAACGCACAATCATGCCTTCGGCGTTATCTGGAAGTTCTTTATAGAAGGCGATTAAGTCCTTTCTGCTTTCGAAAGATTTGTGTTCGATAAGTGAAATGCCTGTGGACCATTTCATTTTGGAAAGGGCTTCCCATTTGTCTTTGGGCTCGAGGTTTATTTCTTTTCCATCGAGCTCTAGCAAATCGAATGCGCAGAAACGCAGATCGTATTTCTCGGGTTCATCGAGGGCGGCATTCACTTCTCGGTGCGATTGTGAATCGTTGTCGTTGAAGCAGCAAAGCTCTCCGGCAAGAACCACATCGTCATTGAAAGCCTTTGCTTCTTTAATGATTGCTGGGACATTCAATTCATTCCCGTTTCTATCGAGCAACTGCGCCTTTCCCTTCTTCACGGAAAGGAAGGTTAAGTGTCCGTCTAGCTTCTGTGAAGCCAGGTAGTATTCACTCTCTGCTATTTTCAGACCTATTTGTTCTGCATCGATAGGAATATATCGAGATGCGATTTTTGATTTGTACGAGGTTATGGGGGGCATTGTCTAGACTAAAATATCAATAATCAAAAAAAATATTAACACATAAATGACATCTTCCACATTGAATTGGCGACATATCAGACTAATTAATTAGATTCTCCTTGGCAATCCTCTTTAATTCTTTGTCAGCTTTTAACTTTGAAGATGCAAAATCTAAAGCCTCCCCATTTTGATAAACTGCTTCTAATACCACATCTCTATCTCCTTGTAATTCTTTAGATGCAAACTCCAAGGCAAGTCCATTTTGCTTAACAGATTCAATAACAATTTCCTTACTTGACTTCAAATCATCCGCAGCATCTTTCAATGCCTTACCATTTATTCTTACTGCTGTTAAAACAATATCTTTATTCGCTAATAGCTTTTCTCTTTCACCCGAGGCAATTTCTAATCCATACAAAAAGAACAGGTCTCCATGCCTTACCCCTTCTATTAATAAATCCCCATTGTTATGAAGATTGGCGTTAGCATATTGCAAAGCTGCATTATCGTTTTTAACTGCTGCTAAAACAACTTCAAAATCTGATTGCAATTTTTCAGAAGCAAACTCCAAAACAGTTCCAGCTTGTTTGACAGCAGCCAAAACAACGTCCTTATCTTTTTTCAATTTATCGGAAACAAATTCTAATATCCAACCATTTTTTGCCACAACCTCAAGAATGAACTCTTTATCATTTTTAAGCTCCTTACTGGCAAATTCTATAGAGCCTGCAGAGGAAGTCGGTTTACCACAAACTGCAAAAGCAACAACATCCCTATTACTTTGAAGCTCCTTTGAAGCGAATTGAAGAGCTAAACTTTCTTGATTTAATGCAGCCAGAACAATTGCCTTATCATTTCTAAGATCACTATCGAGCTCTTCTAATGAAAGACCATCATTTTTAACATCACTCAAAGCTCGGTAAAGTTCATTCAAATTACTATTCGATTGAAGTTCCTTTGATGCAAATTTCAATGGGCCTTGAAGTATTTTCTGACTTGCTCTGTGACTTTGAACTATGGCTGCCTGAACAATTTCCTTATCAGCCTTTAATTCATCAGACGCATGTTGTAATTCAAAACCGGAACGAGAAACCGCTTTCAAAACAACATCCCTGTCTGACTTCAATTTTTCAGATACATACTCCAAAACAGAATCAACTAAATTATCGCTTGCCAATGCCAATAATACAATTTGCTTATCACTCTGCAAAGCTTGTGATGCATATTTTATAGTGGAGCCTGATTGTTTAACAGCCTCCGCAACTATATCCTTATCAGAGCGCAGTTGTTCAGAGACAAATTCTAAAGACTCTCCATAATTCTTCACAGCCTCTAAAACTACTTTTTTATTGTTTTGTAATTCTGCGGAGGCAAACTCCAAAGAACTTCCGTCTCGCCTTACAGCACTTAACACTACTTCTTTATCCGCCTGTAATTCTTCAGATGCAAATTTTAACGAACGTCCATTTTGCTTAACCGCTTCCAATACAAGCTCACGATCTGCTTGCAATTTCTTCGAAGTATGCTCTAAAATAGATGGGTAATCAAGAAACCCTACACGATCAATAGCTGCTAGAACTATTTCTCGATCAGCTTTCAGAGCATCAGATGCATTTAAAAATGATTCACGTATCAGTTGAGCATCTTCATTACTTGCCATAATGTCCCAAAGAGATTGTTTCTTATCTGTTGAAACACCAGCGCCATATCCGAGATTCTCGTACCATTGTTTTACCTTAATTACTCTAACTCCATGTTTCTCTATTATTTCAAGAAGCGTATTTCTATCTTTCTCGATAGAATCAACTGATTTACTTTTAATGTTCTTACTTGAACTATTAACTTTCTTTGCCATTTTTTTTTTAATTTAATTTTAACTATAATTGTTTGAAATTCATTTTTCACCCCTCGAAATATAGTATTTTATTTTTTCTCTAATCACCTGCCTGTTTTTCGAGACAAGATTTTTCTTAGTATTACTTGAGACTCCGAAAAGGAATGATTCTAATTGACCTGGATCGACTTTAAGGTTGACATTTTCAGTCAATTCCCAAGCTAACTTATTCAACCTTGCACAATAGTCGAGATATGATTCACACTCAAAACGACTTTTGCAATATACCAAATTTGTTTCTTTGGCATTTATAGTTTTAGGAAAAAATCTCTTTAAATAATTTTCACCAAAGTACTTCTCAATTCTCTCGGTTTCGTTGGATTCTAAAAGCAATAATAAATGAATTAATTTTGTCCACTTGTCGTATATCAGCAACCTCATATTCTCTTCAGTTAATCGAGAACTTGAATCGCTAGATTCAGAAATGAAAAATAGAATCTTGGTAAAAAACGAAACATTCAGCCCAGGAATTTTATTATCCAATGCAAGTAATTTGTAAGCTTTCGAATACTCTTTATTGTTAATTTCATGAGCAACTTTTTCCATAATATCAAGTATAACTCCTTTGGGCAAACTCAAAACTTTATAGGCATTCGAAGTTAATTTATCCCCCTTATGGCCTTTAGATGGCCTTGTGCTAATACCTCCCCAAATCAATGCGGAAAGGAACCCATGGTAATAATTTTTATTTTTAAAAAACTCTATTACATCCGATCTTTTGACCTCATCTGGCAAATTTCGAAGTTCTTTCACGCCTTCAATTCCTTCAAATACTTCAATTAAGTAGCGCTTCTTCCATTTGAAACCGAGTTGATCAAAGCCTCTGATAACTTCGGATTTTTGACTGCAGAATTGGTAAATTGTTTCCATTAAAATAATGAATTACTAATTTTCAGATTAAATACCTTGAGGACTTTCAATTAAGTCTGCAAGTGCCCCTGTTAAAATGAAAATTTTGTCTTGGATTTTTGATTTGGTTGGCATTATCAATAATTTTTATTTTTTGATTAATCTAACTGGTCGCATCGCTAATTCAACGCGTTCAAAAAACTCTTTGTAATTGCCATTTTTGAAATTAATGGTCCAGAACATTTCTCCACCTCCAAATCCTGATCCTGCAGAAGAGCAACTCCAATAAAAGTTCTTTGAATAGCCATTTATCAATTTGCGATTGGCATACATCATTTTCAACTGATCATTTGTAGGAACTACCCACCCCTTGCCAAATTGCTTAAGTTCCTTTTTCACATTCTCCATGGAGACAATAATCTCCTTATCACACACCTCAAAATCGCCCATGACTATTGCAGTCGATTTCTCATCATTCTTAGGCGACGTATCCTTTTTTGATTTTGCTTCTGGAGATTTCGCAATGGAGGTATCCTTCGGCACCATCTTCAAAAATTCCTTTTCTGTAATAATCTTCACAGTTCCCAATTTCTTGGCTTTTTCCAATTTGCTGCCAGCATCTTCACCCACTACGAGGTAATTGAGTTTAGCACTCACACCTGAAAGGACTTTACCGCCATTGGCTTCTACCAATGCTTCGGCTTCATCGCGGGTGAATTCAGTTAATGTTCCTGTGAAGAGGAACGTCTCGTCTTGGATTTTTGATTTGGTTGGCATAATAATTTTATTAAACTAATTTCTTTATTTCAAGATTGATTAACATATCTCCCAGCCTCTTTCATTCTCTTCCCAATTTCCTTTAT
This sequence comes from Flavobacteriales bacterium, assembly GCA_947442505.1. Taxonomy (GTDB): domain Bacteria; phylum Bacteroidota; class Bacteroidia; order Flavobacteriales_D; family Sanyastnellaceae; genus CAMCTV01. Next base: position 30,408 of record CANEVR010000001.1, read on the forward strand.
CATAACCTTTCGGATAATTGAGCTCCACAAAATCATCACCGTTCATAATGCTTCCTTGATGTAAAAAAAAGTAAGCAAATGGTAATACTTGATAGTCATGCACATCCCGCGCGTCATACAACTCGCCACTATCTCTCATATCTCCCTTTCCGTTTAATAGCCCAGTGATTTTATTCAAATTTGAATTATTATTTGCAACTTCGTACTCTTTTCCATCTATTTCAACCAAAACATTTTCAGTGTTTAAATTAAAGTTAGAAGGCCCATAATAATACCAACGATCAATACTTGAGAAACGATAAAAATCGTCTATTGTCTCCGAAATAAAAACTACCCAATTCACAAATTCCTCATCTGATCTCACCACTGATTGAATTCGACCTTGAAGCCATTTGCTATCATTAAATACTGAATAGGAAAGATGAAAAATATCTGAATAAGCCATTTCTTCATCGAAATTCTTGGACCAAATTCTAATATCAAAACCAAATTCTTTTTTGCGCAATTTAGACATTGACAATTCGTTTTTACTTATTGTTTTCTTTTACACATCTAACATAAAAACCTTCTTCTTCAAAAGGATTTGAATGTGTTGCCTCTCGTTCTTCATTGTTGATATTAACAATCCAAAGTTGACCTGGAAACCAAACAGAACCATTACACCACCATGACACAGAGTAACCTTTTCCACCGAACGAACCGTCATCACATCTCATGCCTCCTGGTTGGGCATTAAACAAAGGCTTTTTAGAACCATTCATATCCTCTTCCCATCCAACCGACGATTTAATTTTTTTTGCTGAGTCCTTACCTAAAACATCTCTCAACTCAGTCCAATCTTCTAAAGTCGAAAGTCTCCACCCCAAAGGGGCAAGACCTCTTTTATCATCAAGGACAAAAGAATTATAAATTCTTCCAAACGTAACTCCGAACTCATTACTGTTCTCGTAATAGCAACAAGCAGGCTGTCTCTTTTTAAAAGCAGCGAGCCACTCTTTGGCTGACTTAGCTTCCGGTATCAAATCTCCATTTCTAAAATGTGCAACATCTAAATTCTTTGCCATCCAAATTTGCTTTCCAATCTTAACCTCTTCCAAAGTGGTTTCAACTGCTACTTTCTTTGCACTCGCTTTACTAACGGTTGGTTTGGTTTTTTCTTTGACAGTGTCCTTCTTCGTAGCGGCTGGCTTGATGATCTTTTTGCTCGTAGGCTCATTCGCTGCTGCCTTACCCTTCGGCACCATCTTCAAAAATTCCTTCTCTGTTATAATCTTCACCGTTCCCAATTTCTTGGCTTTTTCCAATTTACTTCCTGCATCTTCGCCCACTACCAAGTAGTTGAGCTTGGCACTCACACCTGAAAGGACTTTACCACCGTTGGCTTCTACCAATGCTTCGGCTTCATCGCGGGTGAATTCGGTTAATGTTCCTGTGAAGAGGAAGGTTTGGTCTTGGATTTTTGATTGGGTTGGCATAACAAAATATTTTTTTTTTAATCTCTCGGATACTCTAATAAAACTCTAAAATTAATTATTATTAGAATTGTCGCACTGCTCTAATTTTACAATTTGTGTTTCTCCCTAGAACCAATGATTTTGTAGGATAATCAGGCAACATTTCCCCTTTTCTAAAAACTCTCTCACCTTGAATGGCATGTGCATGATGACCATGAATCATTTTATCATTGAACCATTTCGACATCTCTCCTCCTTGCTGCTCTGCAGTCCAGACAACTCCCGTAGTGACCTCTGTTGAACTCCAATATACTCCAACTAATTTCAAATTGTCAACCAACACTTTCAATTCCTTCACTGTAGGCAAATACCAATCACTAAATCCGCTTTGACGACACGCGGAGCACAACCTAGCGGCGGTCGAAACTTGTGTTTCCGTACTTTTAAAAAAACCTTTTTCAATTAAAGTACTTGCTAATGTAATAATCTTATTTGTGTTAGACTTGCCCGTACTGTCAGAAATTCCATTTCCGTCTGCACCAATTTTACCATCTATTCCCCATGGTGCATTTCCAATGTCATCACTTGTACTGACTAAACCGTGTTTACCCGATTTATCCAAATAAAACACCAAACCACCAGCATAACGCACACCCACCTTCAACTTATCAGCATTCAATTCAAGCTTTAACTTTTGAAGCAATGTCTTTGACTTCTCTAATGGTTCAGTTTTAGATCTATTCAAATTTTGAATAATCAATTCGATATTGTCTGCGCTATGGGACACATATGTGGTTGCTTTGATTTCACCAATGAAAGCATCAATTTCCAATTCATGTAAATTTATCTCGTTTTGAACATTCGTTATTACATGCTGATATTTACTTACTTCTGCAATTTTTACTTCGTAAGACTCTTTTGAAAGTCCTATTAAATTTTCCAAGACATCTGCGGCGTCATTCGAATTTATTCCCTTCCAAACATTAATAAGTGCATTTATTTTTTTATCAACACTATCATTCTTTTCTTTTATTAATTTGATTACCTCTGCTTCATTAATCAAATCAATTTCTTTAAATGCAGCAATAGCCAGAATAGGCTCTTGATCTATACATAAATCCAGGTTCTCAATAGCATCATTAATCTGTCCATTTCTAACTTGGTATTTTGCCAAGAGGAATCGATTCCGCGGATAATCATGAAACTTCAAAGATTTCATCTGGTAATTCACCGACTCGGCAAATCGTCCTAATACGTATGATGAAAATGCTGCCTTTTCATATGAATCTGCAACAAGGATTCCAATTTGGCCTACGGAGTTGTATAATTCCGAGTTTACCGTTAGGAAACCATTCGTTAACACATTAACTAATCTTGTTGCATTACCATCATTTTCAACACTGGCGTATTTTGCGGCCTTAACAAAGTACTCCAAAGCTTTTTCGGGATTCAAATATTTCTCAACGTATAAATAAATGCATCCAATCCGATGTAAAACAAAATAATCTTGTTTCATCAAAGATTCCGCTTTTGAAAGTTCCTCCATTGCGTCAACAAACAAATCGACATCTTTTGAAGCATTTACAAAAAATTTAATACCCAACTCAATACACTGCTGTCTCTCTTTCTCGCTATCAGGAACCCGCAATAACTCAGCAATATTTTTAAGGAGCATATTGCTTAGTCGCTGTTGTTCAATTTGAACATCCAAGTTGCGGTTTAGAAAATTTAGCGTTTCATTAATATCAGACATCTGATTAGAAAGCACATTCATGCCCCTTCCGATAGCGTTGCCCAATTGATTAACAGCTTCAACATGTTCTTTAGAAGCTTGTTTGATATAGGTCCCCACAGCATCTGCCCCATACTTTAAGAGAGCGGTATCTTTCGAATATTCAAGAAAACTATCATAAAGATTAGCATTCTCCTCCCATGGTTTCCAATAACCATAGACAAAAAGAGGTTTCATTGGTTTGATATCACTCATATCTCATCTATTCTTTTTTGTATTTCCCAGCTCCTAAATTTCATAGGTAAAATGCTCGTTTGAACTTTTGAAGAAGAAAAACTTGATTCCAAATTTTCTTTACACCAAATTTCCACACTTAATTTGGTAATTCTGGCATTTTAAATATGCCTAATCCTTGATTAATCGCAAAGAGTAACCGTTTCCTTTTTCCGATGCTTTGCTTTCAGCTGTTTTACGATCTTCAAACAATCTGAAATCAATAGCCGAGCTCTTGACGTAATCTGTCGATGTCCAAAAGTGCATTTGCATTCCACCGCCAAAAAACTCTCCATCTTCAGAGCACATACCAACAGGAGACGCAGCAAATCCGGACTTATTATCTCCATTGCCATCTTGGGTATTCAAATCATCATCCATAAACTCATCCCAGCCCTTAGTATCCTTTAATGCATGACCACCATTCTCTTCTCCACCACATTGTTCTATTAAAACGGAGCATTCTTCGTCGGATGGCACATGCCAACCTTCTGGCGCCAATCCACGGTTGTCATTAACTGCAAACCAGTTGTACAAAGCCTCTCCGTTCTTCTCAAAGAAATTGTAGCACATCATTGGCTTCTCTTCTTTGACGGCCTTTTTCCACTCCTTTTCATTCTTGGCCAATGGAACTTCATCTCCATTTCTGAATTGTACCACAACTACATTTTTTGAGGACCAAACTTGCTTACCAATTTTCACCTCTTCAATGTCCGCATTCGCGTTAATACCACTTTTTTTACTCATGATTTATAATTTTACTTTTTCAAATTCGGATTTCTTTTGTTCTATACAAATTCTCTTTCATTCCAAAATCCGATGCTAGATTTCAATTGCTCTCTACTAATTCCGTTAACACCTTTTCATTTTGATTTTAACAAGTGAATAATTTCACTTCTAACGTCCTCTTCTGTCTCGCCATTCAACTCAAAAATGGAATCATCGATATAAAAAGGCATTTGCCCTTTGTCTGTGGTTGCATAAAAAATAATCTCACCATCCTTTATTAAAAATTGATGTGTCCCATATATTTCACCACTCTCTTCTTCACTAGTTGAATTTCGCTCCATATTTTCTCCGTCAATTGTAGCAGACTTCAAAATTGAAATATCCAAATCTGCCATTTCTTGAAGGAAACGATAACAAGTAATTTGACATTTCACTGTCTTACTGGTTGAGTCCATTAATGACTTTTCCGCTATAAAATAGATGGTTTCATTTCTGAAGGTACATAAATAAACCCCCTTATCTTGAAGCTTGACCTCACTTTCCTCAGATGTTTCAAATTCGAAGTTGTGAGTTGAGAGTGCATTCTTGTCTCCCAATTCTTGAACTTCCTGTCCGTTGAGGTACAATCCATTTTCATGAAGAACATTGTCGTAGATAAACCAATCATTGAAATATTCACTATCAAGGTATGAGTTTCCTTCAACGAGAATTGCAATCGTATTCAGATCCTTTTTGCTCAATTTACCAATGGCAATCTCCATTCCATGACATTCACACAATTCAGTTGGAGAGTTCCGAGCAAAAATGAAATCAGTTGTTTCCGCATGATCCCTTTCTTCTCCTTTTAATTGATTTGAACTATCCATATTGAATCGCATTTAATATTAGGAATTGCCTAAAAATCTATTTTTTCAACTCCAAACTCAATGTTGGACCATCTGTTTCCATTTCGTATTTCTTGGTCAAGTCTTTGAAATCTTTTTTAGCAAACTTCCATCCATCAATATCGAAGTTTATTTCACTAATTTCTATATCCTTAAATGCTAAAATCCCTTCCTTTTTAAACTTAACTTCTGTACCCCAGTAACCTCCAATAACAAAAACAAACTTATTCAAATGAATTGAACCTAATTCCATGAAATCAGCGATTTCATGGCAATCACTCAACTCAAGCTCTTTCAATTTTTTCAAAGGCGCAATTCCCTTCAACGAGGAAATTCTCGACTCATACAATTTCAAATAGTCAAGATTCTCTAGAGATCCAAACCCAGACATATCTGACACATTCCCCATTCCTTTCAAGGTTAGTTTTTTCAATCCCGAAAGTGCGTTCAAACAACTTGGAGTAAATTTCGATTTATATCCTTCCATTCCTAGTCCGTCTTCACCAATTTCTAATGTTTCTAATTTGGTCAAACATTTCAAGCTTTCATAATTGGCAAAGCCCTTTCCGCCGTTACGCACATTTGAAGAAACTTCTAAATGGCGTAAATCCTGACAAGTCTCTACAAATCCCAAATCAATTGTAATGCTATCTTGACTTGAGGTATGTAATTTCAGACTTTGCAAATTGGACGGCATTTCAATTTTGTTTTTTCCTTTAACAGGATATCCAACAATATTCAGTTCCAAATCTTTCAAGGATAGCAAATCCTTAAAGAAAACCAGATCATCCTTTGACTCTTCGTCAACAGAGAATATTAAGGACTCCAATCCCTTTAAATCAGACCAATTGATTTTTGCCTTTGACTCGCAACTACCCATCTCCAACTTTTGAATTCCGATTGGCAAATCCAATCTCGCAAATTTTGCACTCCAGTTTATTTCAGCGATGGTTGATTGAGATAAATCTAAACTTTTATCAGAAATTGCCGGCGCATTAATTCTAAAATATTTCAATTTGATTTTCTCTAAATCCTTCAATTCAATTTTAAATTCAGACCAAGTCTCGATTTCAAATCTTTCCAATTTTGGGCAAGCCTCGTACAGATTTTCTGAATTAAAATCATCAACCTCTAGAATAACAGACAGTTCGATTATTTCTGCCCCGATAATTTCCATGAATTTCTGAAATTGAGAAAATCTCAAACCTTGTAAATGAACTTTAACAATGGGTAATTCAAATTCCCAACTGGATTTATCTTTCAGTAATGCATCTAAATCCTCGAATGAAGTCGCATCATAAATACTTATTGAAACTCCACTATAAAATCCAGTTTTCGATTCTTCTTCAAAGTTATCAATGTCAATACTGATGAAATCATCTTTGTAATGTTCCTCTCCTTTGGCGTTTTGAACAAGATCAAATGAAATTGCGTCATATGTCTTAAGTGTAGATACCAATCCTACTGGGCTCCCTTTTTTACTCTTTGCGTTTGCTTTTGCCATTTCTATTTCTTTTTTGTGTTTGTATTTTTCTTGCAGATTTATCAATATCAATCTGGAATTGTTTTCAATTGAGTATACCACTCAGGTGCTAATCCCAAATAGTTAACACCAGAGGCCAATGAATCTCTGAAATCGTATATTAAATCATAAACCTCTTCACTATCCCATTCCTTATCACCATCTTCATTCTTCTTCTTTTTAAGGCCGCTGTCTTTTGCGAGTTTAACAAAATAAGGAACGTCATCGAAATAATATGGATCTTCCCAATCACTGACAGTCGAATATTCGAAAGAAACCTTTCCTTTAGTGAAAACACAGAAAGACAACTCCCAAAGATTACGATCGAGATAAACAACTTTAAAATCTGACTTGGAATGTTTCGCTAAATCCTTGAAAAAGTTTTCATTCAAACGTATCGTATCTTCAACATCCTGAAATAAATAGTTTATCATTAATTTACCTTCAGACTCATGAAAGTAAAAAAATGAATCATCTTCAGAGGTAATATCTTCAAACGAACGAATTGAATCTGTCACCATTAAAATCTTTTCTGTAATTGCAATGGTGCAGTACTTTTTGAACAACTTCTTTAAATCTGAAAGATTCAAATTGAGAAGAATTTCATTTTTATCTTGCTCCCCATTGTCTTCACTTATTGTACTTATACTCGATTTTAACGAGCTTGATTTTGACTTCGGTACCATCTTTAAAAACTCCTTCTCAGTTAAAATATTCACAGTTCCCAATTTCTTGGCTTTTTCCAATTTACTTCCTGCATCTTCGCCCACTACCAGGTAGTTGAGCTTGGCACTCACACCTGAAAGGACTTTACCGCCATAGGCTTCTACCAATGCTTCAGCTTCGTTCCTAGTAAATTCAGTTAATGTTCCTGTGAAGAGGAATGTTTTGTCTTGAATCTTCGATTTACTCACGCTTTAAAACTATGTAAATTCATAACTTAATTGAATTAAAATCGCATCTAAATATACACCAACAAAAGTAATCTCTCTATTAAGAATACAACAAATTGAACATTAAACAAATGTCCAATAAACTAAATGTTCTGAAATTGAATAACCCCTAAAAAATCACCTAATCGTCACCACCTCTGGATAGGGGATCAACATCTCACAAACAGAGGCCACTTGATCTTTCATGATCATCGATAAGCCCAAGATCAAAGCCGCACTGATGATGGCTGAGGCTATGTTGTTCTTGCGGATCTCTTCCCACTCATTGACATGCGTCAATTGAAACAACACCATTATTCCTCCCGCTATCACCAACATCGAAAACAATATGCCAATGATCAAGAACATCATCACATATCCCAAACTGGTGCTGATGGTGGCGAAACTTACTTCCGATTGATTGATGAACCGAATGGCATTCATCCCTGGCCCAACTATGGAGCCCACCAACAATGATGTCGATAACAATATCCCCGCCTGAAGCGTCGCAAAAGATGTATTCAACTCCTCCAACTGAAAGGCTTTCTTCAAATAAAAGTTCAATACCTTGTACACCATAAACAAAGCCACTACCCCCATCATAAAGGCAATACCAGCCTGCATTAAAATCACTGTATTCATTTTTCTTGTTGTTTTTTAATATAATACTACATTCCAATTGTCCATGTCCGTGTGCTCCGGAGCAATCATTCCAACCCTAAATCCTTTGGCCGTTAACTCCACGCCAAAATGTCTCACCCCATCCACTTTCTTGTAGTGCGCTGAATTGGCCGGTACCGCCACTCCCATGATGGAATGTCCATACTCCCGACTTACCCAAACACTGCTCTCAATCCCCAATCGCTTCAACAATGTATACCCCAACAAACTGCGCGTATCACAGTCGCCTTTCATGTTGTGCACAAACTCATAAGGACTCTGCACCCCTCCAACCACCTCCGGCAAACAGGGTCTTCCCTCTGAATGGTATTGCGCCACAAATCCTCCCTGTCCACTGGCCTCTTGGCAACTGCCATCGTGCACCAAATAGTAAGGAATCTCCTGTATAAACGTCACCACCATCTCTGCTGTCTCCAAGACGTTGAGCGATTTGCTCTTGCGCTGACCGTCAAAATACTGAACCAAACTGTCCACTTTGTGTTGGTCGTGGTCATAAAAGTCAAAATACAAATCATGCCAGAAAGTAAGCTCATTGCCCACCGGAACATTCACCCAATGGTTGTGCAATTTCTTAGAATCTTCAAATGCTAAAGTTCCAGTAGTGTATCGGGCTTGAAAATCCCTTGGCTGAAAGTCGCTCCATCGCACCTCATGATCCACCAAGTAATTCCAAGGCTGCGGAGCCATGGTATCTTGCTTGGGATCCAATCTTTGGTCTTCCAACTGCACATTTCCTTTCTTCGTCTTCAAAGGATCTTCTTGCCATTTGGATTTCAACCAACCTCCCAACGATTGAAACAGTCCAATCAGTAAGCCCAAGATAAACAACCACCGCAATGCTTTGAATAATCCTCCGATACAACCCATTGGAGCCATACATCCCTTTCTCATGCAACCTTTGGCATTGGCCAATGGGACGGTTGAACCCTGATTCCCAGCAATTAAATCGGGAACCAACAATGGATTGTCTGTTACCCCAACATTAGCATTTCCCAATACAGTGGTTGACTGAGGAGTGACTTTGCTGGCCGCTGTCGCAGGTACTATGGTTTTGGGCGGAGTCGGTTTTGGGATCGAGAAAAATACCTCTCCATATGCCACCCCCTTGGTTGTCCCCAAATGCAACGAACCCATTGAACGCACATTGGTTCTTTCTGCAGATCGCGGTCCTGCCTGCTCGCGAAAAACAACGTGCTCAATGGGTTTGGCGTATGACTTCCCATCGGGCATTTCCAAAATCAAATCAACACTGCGAAAACCTTTGGGCTTAATCTTGGGAACATAAATAAAATCACCCACCTTTTCTTGCTCAGGTAAACGATCATACACCTGCACAACACTGCTGATCTCCAACCACTCCCACTTCAATTGTGCAAATTGATGACCATGACCACCCTGATTCCATTGCTTGGAAAAGGCTCCACGATATTTTCCTTTGAAATGAAAATACTCCTTACTCATTCACCTCAGTGCTTTTGGTTTCTGTTGTCTCAGTGTTGGTCAATTGAACCTCTACCCTTCTATTCAATGCTCTGCCCTCTACCGTGTCATTGGTCGTTCTTGGCTGACTTTCTCCCTTGCCGACTGCCTGCACCCGCGCACCATCCACTCCAAAACTCAGCAATACCTTTTTCACCGTCTCGGCACGCGCCTGGGACAAATTCAAATTGGCGGTTGCATCCCCCACATTATCTGTATGTCCCACAATGGTGGCCTGCACCTTTGGATGCTCATTCAGATACTCTGCCAGTTGCTGAATGCTGCTGATGGAGTATGGAAGCAAATTGGCACTGTTGGTATAGAATTGTACGTTGGGCAATTCAATGGCCTCTGTCTTTGAAATCGTTGTGGTATCCTTAAATTTCTTGATGATGTCTTCTTTGGATTTTTCATCCACATAAACTGTGTCATGAATCACCCGCGGACCCTGTGTACGTTCCATTTGATCCGAACATCCTTTCAATAAGCTAAACAACAAAAGCAAAAGCGCCAATAGTCCTAAAATACCACAACCTATTTTTCCGCAGCCACCTTGCAAGCAGCCTCCTCCGACTCCACCGGCACTCAAACATCCACCTGGCCCAGCTCCTATGCCGCCAGGAGACAACATCATGCCCAAAGGACCACAACCCCGACGCTGTGATAATCGAGAAACGGAACCCATACAGCCCTTGCGTGATTGAAGCAATGTATCTCGATCAGCAATCAATTTCAATTGGTCTTCCTTCTCCTTTTCAGACCATTGGGGAATGGCACAATATCCTTGCCCCTGCAACCGGCCATGCCATAAACCCTCTTTGTAGGCCAAAAACTCAAACCCTTGGTAGGCATTGCCTGCTGCATTGGGCGCAAACTCCACATAGATTTCCGAAGCCACTTCTTTGGTCGCTACCGTTTTTCTTTCCAGCTCTATGGGATGGGATTCTTCCAGCAAAACATGGGGCTCGACTTGGAAAGGAGTATCCTGAGAAACATGACGCAGATGTTGTTCTTTTTGCCAATCAACCACTGAAGCGGATAAGCGATTGTCCTTGGCCTTAAAATATTCTTCCTTGGAAATTTCAGATTCAACAACCAATCGGAAACGTTGCTCCAATTGAATGGGCGCATGTTTGTATACACCGCCCATGGTTTGGGCTTTCTCAGCAATGAATTGCGAGAAAAAAACACCTTTGTAATATTTGATTTTAACCTCTTCCATCACAATGCCTTGACCCATTGGTTCCAAGAAACGTCGGTTCCCCATTCACGCTGCTTGGTTTGTTTTAATATTGAATTGAAAGGTGCATCTTCATAGGGACTGAGGTCTTGCAACCTTTTGGAGTAAAAAGGGAAACGTTGGCTCAGCCGCAATTGACTCTCTTCTAAAGTCTCCGCATAATCGATTTGAATATCTCGAATGGCTTTTTCAGATGCACGCTGAGCATACACAAAACTTTTGTTGTGTTTGATAACAACCATGAAAAAGAAAGGAAAAGCCACCATGATCATCCAAAAACCAATCTCAGCGCGCTTTCCCGCATTTGACCACCATTGACGAAACACATAAAATGGATAATTGGCCTGCAGCAATTCTCTTTTCAAAGCCACCGACATGTTGCTCTGTCCACCTTGTTTTTCAGCTGAAGCTTGAAAAACCTCCATTCGCTTCTGGCGATTCATGTCCTGAGAAGATGTGTGATGAAAAGCGCTGACCAGAGGAAAGGCCATGGAAACGGCAATGCATCCCACAAAAATCCAACGGACACCATTGGCAAAAGTGAACCATGAGCCGAAGGCAAGCACTTTCTTCCAGCGAGAAGCCTTCACCAAGGATACTTCATTCTTCTTGACCAATGGAAGAGAAATCATGGTAATGATGGCAATGCGCAAAATAGAGAAATGAATAAACCCCATTAAAAACGCCATGGACACCACACCCAACCAAGACGCTGTCATCATCCAACCAAAATAACCATTGGACACTATAGACAGAACAATTACCGCCACAAACGACCATATGGTACAATGGTACATGAATCGTTCATTGCCGGATAACTGCGCAAACAAATCAGGATCTAACCCAATGATTTTCTTCATGCCTTGGGCGTTGTGTTGTCCTCTTGGTAGAAACGTTCAGGGTGATCATTCAACTCTTTGACTTTCTTTTGCGACCACACCCCAATAATCTTCTTGGACAAATCTTCTTGGGCCTTCAATTTTTCGACTTTTTCTTTTCGGTCATTTTCGACTTCCAAGAAATTGGTCTTTTCAATCAACACCATGCCATTGCGACCTTCAAAAATTTGGTCCTCTTTCACAATACCATTCTTCACATACATTCTGTAGTTGTAATTTTCAACCATGTAATCGTATGGTCCTTTGTTCATCATCATCTTGAAGAAAATAGGACCCATCTCGATGGACAAGAAAATGAGGGTTAGGGCTATACCCAAACCAAAGCCGATTTCATGTGCAATTTCGATGCGCTCCAATAAACCATCCAGATTCTCTGCGTTCTTTTTATTATCAACGTTCAATTCCTTTTCTTGATCCGCCAACTTCTGATCCCGTTGTTTTTTAAGACCACTCAATTCTGCAGCATGCTTTTGATCATAGGCTTGAACATCTTTGATTTTCTCATTCTTAAAAACCTCTAGCTGCTTGGCTCTAGGACCGTAACCTGCCTCACCTGCTCTTCCTTGCATTTGATCCAAATATTCCTGCTCTGCATCTTTTTGACGTTGAACCAGCACGTTGCGATCGTCCTCCAATTTCTTGATGTCCTTATCGATCAGGATAATTTGCTCTTTGAACTTGGCATAGGTATTCTTGTTGAACTCGTCCAATTTCTCTTGTTGCTTTTTACGCAACTCCACATTGATTTCGGTCTCGATGATTTTCAATTCCAGTGGTTTGGAAATCGTAATACCCAGAATCAAGGCAATGATCAAACGAGGAACGGCTTGACCAAATTCTTTTAGTGTGATGCTATCCGTTCCATCCCCTTTACCGGTGCTGGAGACGATGAAGCGATCGAGATTAAAAATCAATGCGCCCCAGCACAAACCAAAAACGGCCGAACCAATCATCCACCCTGTTGAAGAGACATCATCCCCGGCCATGCCTTTGGGACCAAAAGCGGTATTGAAAGCGAAACCTCCCGCAAAGGTGGCCAATAGACCGGTAGAAAAAACAATGCCGCCAATTCCTGCATATTTGACGCGGTCTTGGGCCGGAGAGCGCATCAGGAAAAACTGATCGGCACCTGCGCACCACCACAAAAAACGGGTGATGAAATTGACTTTTTGTGTGGGATATTCTTGTTGATTAATCATATGGTTTGAATAAATTGACGAATAAAAATTTCTGGATTTACATTTTCCTCTAGGGCCTGTTCGCTCAATTCTCCCACTGGCCAATCACATGCCACAGAAGGGGGACTGGCTATATCGTTCAATTGACACTGAGGCAAAACCCAATCGGTAGATGGCGTAACAACATGACAAGGGGGAATAGTTTCGGGAGTCGCAATTGGGGCCGTTCTGCAAGACACATCAAGGAACTGAGGTTCATGTTCAGCCATCGACCAATCCGACGGCAACACTTCCAAATGTTGCACCTCCCAACGCACCACTTTTCTTTTGGGAAAAGAAATGAGAAAAGGAAAGAAGAACAAGGTGGCTCTGGGAGAATTAAAATTGGCCAGGTTCTGAAATTGGTCGTTGCCTTTTTTGACAAACCACCTTTTAAATCGATATCCTCTTCCTGGTCTTTTGTACCAGGGCTTAGACTGCCCATTGCGATAGTAGACCAACACCCACCGAGCATCAGAGGTCCATGACAAAGTAAAAAGTTTGTCGTGAAAGCAATGCGAAGGGGCATCGATCTGTCTCATCATGAACTCAAATAAACAAAATTCGATGAAAAAAGACAACTTAAGTTATAAACAAAAAAAATAGCGAGGAGAAAATTAAAGATCCCTATTCGACAGTATTTGATCTTACAACTCAACCGATCCAGATAAATCAACATTTGCAGCACAACGATTCCTTCCAGAATTTTAATTTACTCCTTGATGCATAAAACTGGGAAACCCATTCCCCTGGGGTAAGATTCCCGTATCATTTTATCCGTCCTCATTTCATATGCATATCCATTTAAACGACCTTCAGAAGAAGTCCACCAAGCGTGATTGGGCGAAATACTAAAAGTACCCGTTTCTTTTCTTCTAGATCCAAGATTCCAACCCTTTGAAGCCGCTAATTTTTCTTTAGCCACTTCTTCATCTCCAAAGAATGTGATAAGATTTGACCAGTCCTGAGCATCCGCTATTCGCCATCCATGTGGAGCCAATCCACGCTCGTCATTAACCGCATACCAATTGTATAACCTTCCTTCTTCTTTGCCAATAGACTCATCATTCTTGTAGTAACACCATGCAGGTTGTCCTTCTTCGTTTGCCTTGACCCAATCCGATTTGTCTTTGGCATGAGGTATCAGGTCTCCATTTCTAAAAACCGCATTATCTAAATTATCTTGAGCCCAAAAGACATCAGTCTGACCTTTCATTTTTTTCCCTAAAGGAATTTTAACGGTAGCCATGTTTTCCGGCTCCATGTCCAACTGACTCGGCGCTTTGCCTTTTGTGATTTTCTTCTTTTCGACCTCATTCACACTCTCCTTTGTGGGAACAGGCGGCTGGATATCTAATGAAATATTGGGGACATTTGGTCGATTAGCAATATTATTTAACTCACCATGTTGACTTTCTGAACCCGAGTTGGATTTTGGTGTCTCACTTTTTTTCAATGGAGTCTCGCTTGCCTTAAGAATTTCCTTATTGAATTTAATGGTGTAGTGCTGAAAAACTTTAGGAACATTTGGAAGAGGGTTCCAAATCCTGAAGGAGGGCTCTTCAGTCCATTTATAATTGGATTTATAAAATGGTACCTTAAGTTCCCTTGAATTTAGTTTGCCTCCAGCTGAGCGTATTGTCGTGTTAATTTTAACATCTTCTCTCTCCATATAATCCTTTATATCTCGTTTGGATTGCTTTAACTTGCTGTCCACCCAGTTTATTAAAACCTTCACATCTTCAGGACATTCATCTTCAAGGTCTAGGGAAAGCTTAAATAAATCCTCATAAAATTCATTTACTCTGCCCAAAGCACCTTTTGCCATAGCGATATTATAACGTGCAATCAAAACATAATTTCTGAAATATTTTACTTTTTCCCAAAATTCAATTGCCAGAGGAAAATCCTCTGAATAAAAAGAAATCGCACCAAATAAAAAATTATGACGATCTTTATCCCAAATAATATTGGATTCTTCAAATAAAATTCTGTTAAACCTTTTGGTTTCGATAATCTTTTCCTCAATCCCATCAATTTCCCTTGAGATGACATGTAGTAATAAAATATCTTCCAAATAAAAAATCTCATTCAAATGAGACAATAAAAAAATCTCTTGATTTTTAGATTGATGATCTACAATTCCCTTTTTGAACTTATCCCTTCTCCCATTGAAATAAGCATACTCCTCACGAATACTGGACCGATAATCCCAAATCATATTTTCCGAATCACCTGAGCCCAACTTTTTCATCTTTAGAAAAATTAAATTCCGCCTTATAACTATTGCCTTAAAATCAGAAATTTCATCCATTAATATCAATGAGTTTATCCAATTCTCTTCGTTGTAATTAAGATGAACCCCTACAATTTCTGCAAACTCCACATTCTTCATTTCACCTATAATTTGAGTCAAACCAAACACATTTGAATTCTTATTCAATTGCGTTGAAATCGTAGTAATAAAAAACTTGATTCGTCTAATTCCAACATTTTCAATTAGTAGTTCTTTAAACCTTAGCTTGAGAATATTCAAAGAATAATATGCAAATAATATTACCAAGAAGATTACGGACCCAATTGCAAAATAAATATCAAGCAGCAAAAAAACTCCCACAGAAACACTAAGAAAAGCTGAAAATGAAAGAAGCATCCTTAACTTTCTTTCCAAGTTGAATCTATTTATATCAAATAATTTTAACAGTTGCCAACCAATACCAAAATCTGGTGCCAAATAAAAATACTGTGGTAGAAAACTAATAACCATCCTAAAAAACAAATTGTATTGCACCTTATCTTTTCTTTTCACAGCATCATGAAATAAAAAAACAATCGATTCGTAAACGACACCCACCAATATTTTAGCCTCTTCATTTGATAGAACCGAAAAATCGGAATTGCGCAATTCAATGATTCTGTTGTGAAAGAAAATGAGAGATTCACGATCCGATACATTCTTCAGTTTAGCGCTTAACCCAGACCCAAAATCATAATCTGAAATTTGTTCATCTTTTTCAATTTGCAATTCTTTTTCTAATTTCCTTGCTACCAGCATCTCCTCATACCACTGTTGAATACCAACTTTCTCATCTTCCATCATTTCTTCCAAAGCAGCAGTTTTACTTTTGAGGTAATTCAAATAAATGGGGTTGGCCATTTTTTTCCAATCTTCATAAGGAAATCCTGATAAATCAGTAATATTATCAACCTCAATTGTCTGAGATTCCGAACTCAAATAATTTTGAAATACGCCTTTGTCTCCATTCCGTTGATTCCAAAATACCAAAGAGTAATTGAGTCCCATGTCATCCTCACTTCTGATTCCTAAGACAAATGGCATCAGGCATAATTCGCTACCGTCCAAAGACCATTCTTCATTGTTATAGACTGAATCAGGTTTAATGACAATAAAGTGTTGATTTAAATTGGACAGACCTTTTGTATTGATAATTCTCGCAGCGCTTATCTCATTCGCGTCAGCCACAATCAAGCTTGTTTTCTTGTAAAACGGAGAATTAAGGATAATTTCAAAACAAGTTTTAATCTCTGAGATATGATCCTTGTTCAATACAATGGAAGCATGTGCATCTTGATTACGAATCTTAATCAATTTTTGCAAATACTCCTGGGTTTGATCATAATTTTTAGCAAAATCAGTCCATAAAGAGTTTTCTTCCTGTGATTTCAGTATGATCCTATTGACCATAGTCGACATGGCATTACAAAAGCCCAATGACGGTGGCTTTTGATACATTTGAACCAATTGAACCCTCAGGTTCATAGGAATCTCACTTTTCAGCTCCTTTAGCAACCATCCAGTATGAAAAGCAGCATTGAACTTAACACAAGCCTCCAGTAAACCTTTAAACATATTTTTTTGTACATCTATACTTTTTGACCTTCGTAACTCTTGGAAAGCAGCATGGAAAGGATACTCTATTCTGATTTTACTCATGATATATTAATCTTACATTTGTAAATATAGTGAATCGAAAAAGATAAGATTCTCTATAAAACGAATACCCACATTTTAAAAATGAGTTTCAAATGCACCAACATTGAATGTACTGCACCGGAGAATAAAAAGGGCAGAGAATACCCTTCGGCCATGGAATGTCCATTTTGTGATGTTCCTTTGGTTGAATTTTCAAGTTTTAATGAGGTTGATTTACAACTTATCAATACACTCCCCTACATCATCGCCTATCCCCTTAAAAGAACGCTGGAAGAAAAACATCCCTGGACGAAAATCAATTTGTTCAAGGATACGTTTTTGAATTACCTAAAATATCTGGGATTGCTGACTGCATCCGAATTCTTCAACAGCCCCTTCAAAGACAAACGCATGGTGGCCTTGTTTCAGCAATCATTGTCAGAGCCTTCCTTTGGAACATGGAACCAATACATTAGAGAAACTTTGGCATTCTTGAAAGAAAAAGAACACTCCTTCTTTATTCCTGAATTGGCGGAGCACTATGAAAAAGTGGAGACAGGTAAGAAAAGAAAATTGTACAAAGGCGAAATTGAATTTATCGATGGCAATGGAGATGTCCAAATCAAAAAACAAGAAGCTACCGCAATTGGAATGCTTATCAATTTCAGAAACCGTTATTTGGGACATGGATTGACTTTGGACGCAGACACGGCTGAAAAACTGTGGGCAGAATATTCTCCTATGTTTTTTGAAATTCTCAGAGAGCTGAAGTTCACGCTAGATTATAAGATGTACAAGTATGAAAATGATGAGACGTTTCTCTTGCAATCTGCCCAAATCGTTCAAAAAGAAAACAACAGAAAAAGCAATCAAGTTTGGTTGGAAAGTCCTACGGGTGAGGTGATGGATATACTTCCCTTTTACGTCGTTCCGGGAGAGTTAACGATCCGAAAAGAAGATAAGGAGCAAATATTGGCTTATGAATCCTACACAGGGAAGTCCATCAAGTTCTTTAGTCCGGAAGGTACTGAGAAGCAAACCTCAGGAAGAATTCTCGAAAAACTGAATTTGCTTTTGCGCGACAAGCAGAAAGAAAAAGCCTATTCACCCGAAGAATTTACCAAGGAAATTTTTCTTTCCCGAGTTGCCGAGGAGAACAAACTCATTCTCGATACGCTCATTGCAGAGAAGAAAGTCATTCCGGGAGTTTATGTCCACCGTGAAGACATGGAGATCAAACTCCGCGAATGGATTGGTGCTCGAGCAAACATTTTCGTTATTGCTTCAGAAGCTGGTAGCGGAAAAACCAATTTGTTGGTGGAAATACAGAAGCAATACGCGGAGCGTGAATTGCCGACATTACTCATTCGAGCCGGCCGAATGGAGAAAACAACCATTCATGCACAGTTGTGCTACCTGTTGAATATTGATGAACATTGTAATCTAAACCAATACCCTGCCATTGCCGGGACGCAAGAGGCACCCACCTTTGTCCTGATCGATGGACTAAACGAGGCACTCGAATCGGAAAAACTTTGGACCGAACTATTTGAAATCTCCAAACACTTTGAACCCGGTAGTTTGAAGTTTGTGATTACAAGTCGGGCGAACTCCAAGGTAGGTTTAAATCGTTATACATTCGATGCGAACGACAAGCATTTTATTTATGGTAAAAATAACCAGCGCGAAAATGACCTAGGCGACTATGCACACTGGCTAACAACTCTCAATATGGCAGAAATAAAATCTGCCTGGGAAAACTATTCGCAAAATGAAAGAAACAAATACAAACCCTTATTCTTATTTGATGATCTTGCTGCATTTGATCGCGCATTATACAACCAAATTAGTAACCCTTTAATATTGAGACTATTTCTAGAAACCTATCACAATAAATCTCTTCCGAAGAAAGGTAACAAACAACTAAATATATGGGCTGACTGGCTTGCAAACTTTTCTGAGGATGAAATTATTTTTTTAAAGTATCTGTCTCAGGCCGTTTGGGATAAAGGAGTAAACGAATTATTATTAGATGATTTACTTAGCAAAGCGAATCTTAAGCCATACTTAACCACCGATATTATAAACGCTCCATATCATCGCCTTAAAAACATTGGTTGGATAACACGATTTACTAAAGAATTGAATGTTTATTTATCTTTTACAGTTGAAGGGGCACTGCTCTATATTATGGGGGCAATCTTGAAGGAACAACAATTATATACGGATATTGAAATCATTAAAAACACTCTCAAAAAAGGATCGAAAATTCAACAATCTGCTATTGAAGTTTTGTTAAGTCAACTTTCACTATTGAATGACCTCAAAATTCCGCGTATTCTTACTGATGCAGGTCAAGAATATCAATACGCTTGTGTCAATCCTTTGATTTTGTATATACGAAATTATGGAGTGAAATCTTTTGTAGACTTTTTTTTCACTCCGTCAAACGTTAACTACTGGTATTCGGCTCTATTATTATCTAATACATTATCTGATCTAGAGGAAAAATTGTTGAGAAAGGAGTTTTTAATTCAATTAATGCCTTTAAATACTTTTGTTTCCAGACCCGAAATTGAGATAGGAATTAAAACTTGTGATTTGTTGGATTGGGAGCAAGCCCATAATTACGTAAGTATTATTGATAAAAATTGCAACTCAAATGATTTATCTACTGTCAAAGTTGAACTTGATTCGTTTTTATTGGTTGAGTTAGGTCATCTTGAATTACATTATGGCAACTATGATCAAGCATTAAACTACTACAAAAAATCTCTTGAAATAGATGAAAATAAATTTGGCAAAAATATAGATATAGGTACAACCTACTATTTTATTGGAACGGCCTATAGCGCAAAAAGCGAGTATATAAAAGCAATTGAATATTTCGAAAAAGCAATTAATACTTATCGAATTTTTCTAGACGAAAATCATATTTTCTTTTTTCGAATTTATAATGACCTTGGATTACTATTAGGCTCAATACAACAAAATAATAAGGCTCTATTAACACTCGAAAAATCTCTTCAAATAGCCATTAAAAATCATGGAACACAGCACTCAAGTGTCGCCGCAGCTTATAATAATTTGGGGGTGGTTTGGCACTACATGAGTGAACGTGAAAAAGTCCTACCTTACTTTGAAAAGTGTCTTGAAATAACTTTAGCTGTATATGGCGAAAATCATCTAATAGCTTCTGATTCATATTTAAATATTGGTCATGAATGGAAGTTATTGGGGAACAACGAAAAGGCCCTAAGCTTTTACGAAAAATCCTTAAGAATAAGACTCTTAAAATTAGGTGACAAACACCCTAAAATTGCAGATACATATTTAAAAATCGGAGATCTATTTAATGTCGATATGCCTATTAGCTCAACAATCGAATATTACGAAAAAGCCCTAAATATTTATTTAGATAATTTAGACCCAAACCACGATTCTATTGCAAACCTATATAATAGTATGGGAAATTATTATAGGAAAATAAGTGAATTTGACAAGGCCATAGAATTCTGTGAAAAGAGCTGTGAAATTTACATAAATACTTTTGGAGACCAGCATCCCTGGGTTTTTTCAATTTACAATAATATAGGGAAAATCTATCGTGATAAAGGTGATAAACTCAACGCGTTAGATTTTCTTCTTAAAGGTTTAAATGGCAAATTAACAACTTTAGCTGATAATCATCTTTCTTTAACTCATTCGTATAATTCGATAGCCATTCTCTATGAAAATCTTGAAGATTATGATAAAGCTTTGGATTATTATGAAAAATGTCTACAAATTGAACTTAATAACTTTGGAGATAACAACATAAATGTAGCAAATTCTTATAAAAATATTGGTAATGTGTGGGAAAGTAAGGGCCATTATTCTAAAGCTATAGAATTCTTTCAAAATGCCTTGGATATAGAAATAAAAGTTTTGAAGGAGGATCATTCAGAAGTAGCGATGTTGTATTTAGCCATTGGAGAATGTTACCAAAATTCAAATGATTTTGATTCAGCAATTCAAGCCTTTAAAAGTGGATTTAGCTTTTCCAAGACAGGACGATTCCCATATCGTATCGCAGAATGTATGGAAAATCTCAATGAATATGATAGTGCATTTAGATACTTTTTACAATCAGCAGAAATTAAAATAGAAGATCATGATTTAGGCATTGAAGCTGAGGCAACACAAGAATCGATTAAGGCTTGTATTCGGCTGGCGAAAGAATTGGGTAAGGAAAGTGAGTTGCCGGAATGGATAAAGGAGAACTATTAGTATAATTGTAAAAAAAATTATGAGAGCAAAAACATACAAAAGCACAAACGGTTTTACCTCACCGCAATCACTTTCCGATTTTGGAATTGAAGTTTCTAATGGAAAAGAAACAAAATACTTAGGTTTAGAGGAATTTAATTTTTGCTCAATCCTAAAATCATATTCCTTCAATGGAAAGCATATCGCTTTTATTCCTTGTTTCAGCATCAATAGAGGAGCTGCTATTATTGAAGAATTAGACCTTTTCTTTCATGATGGCCAAGGTGTTACCTTACACTACGCTACTCTTCACGGAGTTACTCAAATTCAAGCTCCGGAAATCCCAGCGATACGTAAAGATTTAATTGCTGTGGGTCTTCCAGAATTCGTTCATAACTCTATTGAATTTCAACATAATTACGGCCCATTGTTCAATCCTGCGATTAAAATTTGGAAAAAGTGTTTTGACACCAATATTATCACTGCCAAAAGAACCGATGATAGGTTTGTTGTCAATACCTTTTATGAGAAAGTGGTTTTACATAATCCAAAAAGAAAAGTTAATTGGACTAACTTAAAACGTGCAAGACAACTTCATCCATGAATTCATAGTCCTAGTAACATTAGAGTTCTTTATGCATCAGCATTTACGATAAAACCCAAATTCTTTTCTTGAAGTAAATCATTCAGGTTTTCTATTTTAAAATGAACAACCTGGCTCCAATTTAATATGTTTCGATCCGTGCGTCTAGCCAAAGCTTCATTAAAAGGAATTTTATACAATTCTAGTAATTTGTAGTTTGGATCAAAAACCACAATTACAATATAGTTTATTATTGCGTCTGTTGAGTATTCAATTGGTGTCCATCTCGCATTTGTCGTTAAAGATTTTGCATGTGATTTTACTTGAAACTTAATACCATCAGCATTTTCTAAATCCCAAAATTGATTGATTCCGTTTGCAGATATATTAGCATCAAATATTACACTTGCTACCCACTCGCCCAATTGACCTGTAATATCCTTTTGGTTTCTCAATATTCCAACTTCTTTCAATGCATTATAAGACTCAATAAAAGATGTGAATAATACAGACATCATTTCAAAACTTCTATTTGAAAAGTTTACGTTTTGATTACTGTCAATTCGTTGAACAACATCCTCTTCAGCTCCATTATAGGCCTCCGGTGAAAACAAAAGAATTTCATTACCCACAACTTCCGATTTCCATCCATCTGCAAGCAGCGAAAAATACAAAGCATGGGTTATTTTGTTTGTGGGTCCGACGTTTAACCTCCACCACTTTTTCAAACCAATTTTAACGGCATTACCTTCTTTTATTGTTATTACAAAAAATTTCTTAATCATAATTTCTATTCTTAATTCAAGTCTTTAATTCTAATTTCAAACTCCTCCTCCGTAATCTTCCCCTTAGCCACCTGCTTAGCCCAGAGTTCAATTTGCTCCCGGTCGTCTTCATCGGCGATTTCGTGAAGCCATTCGATGAGGTTGGTGGAGGATTGAACTATATTATTTTTTGATATTAAATAAGTGCATGCCAAGTCCAAAGCCCACTGAATTTCTAGTGTACGATTAAGTCGTTCTAAATTCGGGTTATTCTCCTCAATTAAAATAGCATGAGCTGCATACTTATGAAGGAGAATTTCTATACTATCTGAATCATGGGCCAACATGCGAAGAGCGATTTGTAAACAATCTTTATCTGCTTCATTTTCTTTCAAGGCCATAGTCCAGCCCTTCAGATAATGCAAACGAACGTCGCTATTGTTAAATACATTGGCCGTGAGTAAAGAGGATAGAAAGCCTTGTCTTTCATAAACAGATTCGGCAACTGCATACAGACATCTATGTTGCTGCAATGTATCTTCAATCTCTAGAGTGACAATCTCTAAATCAATCCATTTTTCATCTTGAGACATAGTCTTCAGCAAAAATTGTATCGCCTCTATCTTATCATTAGATCGTTTATCAATGAATTTAACTACCATAACACCATACTCATAATTACCCAATTGTAAATACAACTTCGATATTTGCTTGTACTCAAAATCTCTTGCCGTATCCCTAGGAATCAATTCCATCCAAACAACATGTGATGCCTTTTCTTCTAGTTCAATAGCAAAGTTAAAATTGTAATCTTCCTTAGCTTTGACTGCCAACTTCAAATAAATAATTGAAAGACTATAATCATCTTTGACTTGTTCTATTAATTTGATTTGAAACTCTGTCAAACAATTGGCATCTTTATTATATGTCTCTACTATAAACTCACTTAAGAAAAAGAACTTATCTTCATCATCCAATTCCGAAATTGTTTTAAAAAACAATTCAATATCACCTTGGCGATATATTTCTTTTGCGATGTCTCCTTTGTAAATATCTATATTACCAAATTCAATACAATCAATCAACTTCAACGCATCTTTGAAATGACCTTGAAACGCCATTTCCCTACTTAAAGTTTGAAACACATAAAATCTTGCTTCTTTATTTTCAATTTGATTCGCCATCTCCTGTGCACGAATCAAGCAATCATTAGCTTCAAAAAAGCAATTTAATTCATAATAAATAGTGGAAATCTTAGATAAGAAAATGGAAATTATCTCATTAGAATCCGTGAGAATAATATCAGCAATAGCACGCTCCACTAACGCTATTTGCTTCGAACTGCGCAATACATGAAGAACTAATTCAATTTCTTCCCTCTTATAATCCTTTAGATCACAATAAAATGAAAAAATATAATTAAATGTAATTTCGTAGTCTTCATTTTTTATACAATCCTCAATATTTTTTTTCAATTCGTTCAACATTTTTTTATCATTGCTATGAGCATGTATAAAATCAAAAGCCTCTTGCCTTCGTCCTGAAAGAAATAATCGTCTAAATAGAACACTTTTCCCTTTGGATACATATTCACCTGATTCGAATTCAAATCTAGATTCAAGAAGAAGAAACACTAGATTATTGGATGCTACATTCTCTCCACACTGAATAAAGATTATTGCCAAATCCCCCAATATTGATTTACATTCTCTTGATAATAGAAATTGTTTTCCGCACTTTTCAATCAAATCCAAAATGAATTTTGCAGCATAAATTACCCGAGATTTTTTGATCAGCAGAATTGCACTTTGAATCGCCAAATCTATCCTTTGTGGGTATGAACTAATTGATTCAATAGAAGTTAATGCTTCATTTAAAAACAAATCAGAATAGTATTTCATCTCTTGCCTCAACAGTTCTTTTGAAATTTTATTTAGCAAAACAACCCTTTCTCCATTCTCGAGTTTCTGGATTAATTTCAAAGCATTATCAAAGTCCCCTTTTTCAGCTAAGTCGAATATTGCCATTTCTAAGAATACCAAAAGGCCATCGGATATCTCTATTTCGTCAAATAATTCTATAGCCCTATGAACAGCCTCATTTTTTATAAAAGCAATTGCAATAAAACACTGTATTCTTCTTCTAAAATAACCCTTTACAGCAACCGTACGTTTCAGCTTTTCTCCCGGTAAAAAGTAATCATCGATTTGAGCTGCCAGCGGTATAACTATTTCTAAAATTTCAATAGCCTTTGAATGAAATTTAACTTGACTAAGATTCTTAGCTAATTCCAATAAAATATTACAACGGTAAAAGATGATTTCCTCTAATTCAACGCATAATAAAACTTCATTTATTAGTTCATCACACCAAATAGCGTCCAAGCCTATGATAAACGAAATTGCATTCGATCTATAATATGGCATTGTAACTAATCTTGCGTATCCAATAGCCTCTAAATAAATTGACCTATTATCTATAAAAATACTTTTAGCCTGAGAAAAAACAACCATTTCAGCCAAAGTCTTGCTCTTCCAAAAATTGGTATTTATAGATCTAGCTATTGAAAATGCAAAATCAACTTCCCCTAATTTTAAAAAGGCTAACGCCAACTCTTTCTGCGATTCGCCTCTATAGCCATTGTCTTGTAAATCATTTGATAATTTATTTATTTCATCCAATACAGAAAAGGCATCTTCTTTGCAGAATTCATTAATTCTTTTACAAATCGCTATTATTGCGGCACTCTTCGAACCTTCATTTAGTATCTTGCTCATGCACTCCAATGCACGAGACCAATCACCAATGTCAAAAAAATGAATAACTATCTTAGTCAATTCATCGTGTAAATAACTGTCAGTAAAGGAATAGTGACCAAAACTTAATATTAATTGAACACAGTCATTTAACTGGGCAATTGCCTGACTTTTTAAATTCAATTTTTTTAAGTGATTTATTAAAAATTCTCTTTGATAAAAGTTGTAATTCTCAGATTGTGATTCAATTACAAATTTGTAAACTTCAAGCTCAAATAAACCATTTGGAGCGTCCAAATCGAACCAATTCAACCAATTATGGTCATATTTACCTTTCTTAAATAATATACGCCAATCTAAATCAGACAAATCCAATTCGAACGCAAGACTGAGTACTATTTTAACGGGAAAAAAATCATTCCAATTCAGCACACTATGATCTGTTGGCAATTGCTCATCCAAATGGTTCAACAACTTTTCAATTGCATCCTTCCTAAATGGCTTATCCTTGCTTTCCAATAAGGTGAGCTCCATCAAACAAAGCATGTACAAAATGAATTTACGCTGTAGGCCTTCTTTGTCTGCGCCTCCGAAGCTCTCAATCCTTTTCAACGCCAAATCAATTTCACCCGCAGCGACCATTGCCACAATCTGAGGAGCATCGTTGGCTTCTTCATATTTCAAATCAACCAAACACAAGGCCGCCTCCAATTGATCATCATAACGTTTGACATCGGATGCCTTCAACAAGGACAATCGGAAGAGTGCGTTGGTAGCTTCAAATCCCCTAAGCACTTTCTTCTGTGTCGCCTGGTACTCCGTATCATACATCAACTTCAATAGAGTTTCACCATGTTGCTCTTTGGCGCTCTCGTGCAAATGCGCTGCATAATGTTCCAGTGCATATCGCTGTTCCCAATCGCCTTTCAATTCCTTCCATCCAGCACAAAAAGCAATAATTCTTTGTTGTGCTTCTGACACTTCTCTGGCGTGCTCTTTCACCAAATATTCTCGGAAACTTTCATGAAACAACTGATAATCCAACACCTCCTCCGTGAGTGGATTTTCATACAGCACTTCCTTGAGCGTACTCCCAATTCGCATGAGTGTCGCGCTGCCTATCCCATTGATCAATCCCAAATGTGACATGGTCAAATAATCCTTAGCGGCCGCAAAGGTGAACAAACCACTCAATAAGGCTTCGCCATCAACATCGTTGGCATAGCGGAGCAAAATGGCTTTGTAATATTCGTCAATCTTGGAGGGCAATGCCTGAACATCATTCAAAGCGATTCCATTATTTTCAATGGCATCACACAGCAATTTTAAGTACAAAGGATTTCCCTGGGAACGCTGCTGCACAGCATCAATCCACAAACTATCTCGCTCTACTTCGTATTTATTGGCTACCTCATAAATCAGCGCACGAATATCCTCCTTACCCAACCCAGTAAGTTCTAATTTTTCATGTTGCTCCGGAGGCAACGTACCCCATAGATCGTCGATACTCTTGTGTCCACCGGGCCTTGAACCATAGATGATCAATACATTCTCGAAGTTCTCTCTTGGCAGGTAAACCGGAACATTGGCCTCGGTCCCCTCATCCAAACCATCAATCAAGAAAATGAGCTTCTTGCCTTGGCTGTGTTCATTCCACTGTCGCCATTTGCTGAAAAGTTGATATTGCAAATCAAAAATCAATTTGCCTTCCGCACGAATTTCTCTTCCCTGAGGAAACAATTCATCCGTGCGCTTGATGAGGTATTGAAACAAATACTCAGCTTGCGCCTGTTGGGTTCCCCGACGAATAAAATATTCAACAATGGAGAAATTTTGAGCTTCCTTAAATCCCTTGAGATCTTTAAAGAACTGAGCAATCAATGCAGACTTACCGATACCCGGATTCCCCTGAATGGAGAAATACCCTTTGTTCTTTTCTACAACAAAATCCAAGAGCCGCTTACGCTCGATGGTGCGCCCCTTAAATGATTCTGTAAGTTCCTCGATCCGTTGAAAAAACTCATTATTCCCAGATTTCTTCCATTCGTTCAAAGGAAGATGAGACAGAAATTCTTGGTAAAAATCCTTTTCCCGATAATGTTTGCCCAAAGGATAATTGAGTAATCCAATCTTATCATTCTTAATATCATTGAAGAATGCTAATGAGGCTTCAGTTTTTTCATCTCTGAAAATTAAAATAGGATGCAACGAAAGTTCAGTACTAATGGAACACAGGCGCACCTTCCCTTCTCTTACATCCAACGATGATTCTTGCAGCCACTGTGATTGCAAAAGCTTCAACAAGAATAATTCGAACTTTACTATATCTGCTACACAAGCCTCATCCGATGGTGTAGCACCGTGCGCATATCCATTTCGAAAGGCAATAACATTGGTCTTATCGTTATTCAATGCCTTATCCAATGCTGCAAATTCTTCAGGAAAATGGGAAATGCTCCACTGAAATTGATCTTTCTCGAGCTCCTCAAATAAAACGCGACTAAAAAGTTGCCAAGTTCCCAAAGATGGCGTTCTTAATCCTTGAGAAAGTAGTCCTTTTGCAGCATCGCTCAAGTTGTTTTGTCGCACATATTCAGAAATAATGACAGCAGTATGAGTTTTAATGATGCTTTCAAAAAGATCAATCATTCGGTGCACCTTGCGAAAGGGCTGGGACTCTTTTTGGTATAAGTCGTATAGAAATGTCAAATGGGGAAATCTCATGAAGTCAACAGCATTTTTTAATTAGTAGTCAAGGATGAAATATAATACAAAAATTAAAAATGCTACAGCTATTCATCCACAATTAATCAATAGAATTGACTACATGAGTGCGATCCCAATTGCGCGATCATTATTGTTGGACGCTAGACATAATCTAACTAGAATGGAATTAAAAAACCACCAACACCAAAACAAACAAGAACAACAATAAAAGAAAAGAAAAAATGGTACACCCCAGTTGAATCAAATAACTCTCCAACTCCAACTGTAAGGTTTGTTCAAATTCTTCCATACCAAAATGAACCATAAGTACACGCACTACCACGGTTCCAAACATCATAAAAAGAAATAGACTCATCGTTTTTAGATTTAGAGGTGAATAAAATGTTATACTTCAACACAACACAAAAAAATCAGATAAAAAAACTTGAGGAAAGGATAGCAGATACCCAATACAATTATAATGAAGACAATTGCGGTTTTGTTTCAAAATGAAAGTTCTCGAATTCTCTTATTACGATATTCTTACATTGAAACAAAACTGCAAAACATCAATATAATTTTGTATTCTCAATCGCTATTCGAAATTCTAACTCCTTATGTCTATCTTATCCGTGTGCTTATTCCTTATCCTGTCCCACTATATAGGTCAGATCGTTTGTTGGGTCAATGACGATGATAGACTACCACTATTTGTTGGCGCTTTATTTATCATCAAAATAGCGCTTGCACTTGCACTTGTTTTAACAATCTGATATATGGGAGCTGAACTCATTGAGGCTTTAACGCAAGGAAAATTAACGTAATCATGAACTAAAATATTTTGAATCCCTAGAAAAATCTAATATATTTATCACTAAACCGACTAAACCAAAAATATATGCCAATCCCAGCTAACGCAACATTCAATCAAGTCAAACAATGGCTTGAAAAAAAATTACATGATTCGAGAAGCATCTCAGCTGATCGCTCTCAAACACGATCAGTACCTCAAACAAAGGGGATTTATTTTTGGTTTATGAAACAAAGTTGCTACAAGCAATTATCATCACTAATCAGCATAACTCCCGTTGAAAATCGAATAACTAAAACAATCAATGGCGAGAAATACGACCTTGTCTATTTAGGTACAGCAGGTGTCCGACCCAATACAAGCGGAATAAACAATGGTCACCTCAAAGAAAGACTAAAATGGCATTTGGCGAATAATATGTCAATCAGTGCATTTTGCAATGGAACGATGTCAACTTTCAGAAGAACCATTGGACCTTTATTGGGAAATGATTTGTTCGGAAACAGTATGCAAGACAGAATCGATCAATTGCTTTACGAAAACTTCATTGTTTACTGGATTGAATATCCTGGAAGTTTCAAGGATGTAGTAGAAGCAGTAAATCAAGATGAAGAGATTCTTATCCAAACAATCAGACCATTATTCAACCTTAAAAATAATCCCAACGCTAATATTGCGCATACATCCACTTATAAAATTCAGCAAAAAAGACTTCAATGTGAAAGTGTGAATAAGGCAAAGTATTGTAATGACAAAGGACTTAAAGCCTCAGAACCATTGAAATCAAACCCTCCTACCCCCAAAACGCCAACTACAATTCAATTGGAAATACTGGAATGTGTTGAGTTTAAAGTGAGGAAGCATGAAAACATTTCACAAGTTTCTTCTAGGATAACCAATTTACCAAATGGCCCCTGCACTATTGAGTTATATAGTAAGGACAGGCAAAATAGGAAACTATACATCAATGGAAATCCGAGAACCGTACGAAAAGAAGGGAGAACTGTATCGCAATTTTTCAATTCGCCTGATGGCAACACACCAAAATGGCGCTTGGTTCAAGATGAGATGAATGATAAAAAGAATCCCATTGATATCATCACTGTGCGTGTTTGTAAACTTGGCAGCAGTTCCAATCCAGAAACGAAACCCAAAGTAAAAACGCAAACTCACAAACCAGTAATGACTTCTGCACAAATTTTTATCGATGATATTATCAAAAAAATTCCAAGTTTAACTGAACCGAAAAATAAAAAACTACTGATTATTAATTGCTGCGACGCAAAATCCATGCAGCCCAATAATCTTACCAATGCACATCATACAAACTATAACTTCGGGGCAGCCCTTAATAATGCGCGGTTGATTCGGTTGACAGCTTACCAGGCAATGAATGCCAATTATTTCAATGGAAAAAAAAGAAATAATACACCTGTCAATCGCGCCTACTTCATGGGGGCGATCAATCCAAATAACAGAAGACCTGTTTTTGATACTTACGGCAGCAATCATTCTCCATTTTTTAAACCCAACATCAAAGCACTCTACATTAATAAAATACAAAATTCAAACTTACATATTCTTATTATTTCTGGTCTTTACGGGCTTTTACATCATAGTGACTACATCAACGATTATCACTTGGAAATCAATAAAGGCAACAATGTGTGGGGAGCGACTATTTTGAATGCAATTAACGAATTCATTATTCAAAACAACATCGAT
Source organism: Flavobacteriales bacterium (assembly GCA_947442505.1). Taxonomy (GTDB): domain Bacteria; phylum Bacteroidota; class Bacteroidia; order Flavobacteriales_D; family Sanyastnellaceae; genus CAMCTV01. The sequence goes on from CANEVR010000001.1 coordinate 60,977, forward strand.
AATCATCATGTTTTTTATTGCCTATCTCCTACATATCTACCTTTTATAGGGCACCCCAATGCGCATTGGAAGAATTTATGGAGAAATTTAGGCGGACGTGGGTATAATCAAGCCGCAGAATTAATTGAATTTTTAAATCGAATCTAATTATTCACAGAATACAAATCAATCAAGAATATGACAGACCAAATTGAGGACACCTTTTTTGAAGACTACTTATCGTTCGAAAAATTTCCAAATTCATTGTACTACATTGCACCGGGGTTTGATTTTGAACCCCTGTGGAGAATGTCACATTTATGTGACACCTTCTTCTATGCAAATTTGTATTACACTTTGGATAAAGTTCAAACCAGTATTTACAATCAACTTCAAAATTCTAAGAATGTCGAAATTGTTTCTTTGGAGATTGATGAGCGCTTTGATGAAACAACACATTTCGATCTTCATCCCAACTTCAGAAAACATTTCAAAGAAGCATCATCACTGCTCTCTCCAACTGAGCAAAGAGGCTATATCAACACTTTTGTGCCTGCATTGCATGAAAGTCAATGGATGATCACCGTTAAACTTAGAAGAAAGTCTACAGACCGCATAATAACTCTTTTCTACTTCACTGGTGAAGGTTTAGCTTCCTATGTTGCACTCAGTAAAAATGGAGCATCTGCACCCCGAGTAATTTGCACCATTCAGTCTGGAATTTTAGAAAGACCCAACGGATTAATGTCCCGCCTGCTCAACTCGTTCGAAAAAAAGCCTTTATTGTGGATAAGAGGTTTTGAAGAAACTTCTGACAAGTGGCTATACTCAGATGCTTTCAATGAAGACAACTTGTACAATCATGTTGGACTCGACTTCATTCATGAATGGATTGTACCTGCATCTTACTTAGGTTTTTATGAGGATGCTCCCAGCAGAAGGTTTTGCAAAGGGTTTATTACCCAACAGACCTTTGATGAAAATCTTCAAATCCCTAAAGTGAATGTAAATAATCATGTTATCCATTTCAATGGTATTGAAAATATCCAATGGCGCAACAACAATGATCATCGCTCTGCACTTTTTATTTTCAAGAATGTTTATGCCCCTTTTGAAACTATATTGGATAAGTGCGATGATGTCAGTTTCTGGGAAGAATGTTTATACCCATCATTTCGCAAAGACTCCTCTAAGGAATGCATCGATTTTTTGAGAAAAATTGATTCCCTCAACAAATACAAAGAAATTCACTTCATTCCTTTCGGTATGGAGGATGAAGGGAAATTGTACCAAGACTTTTTCAATGAAAATCACAATGCGCAATTCCATATGTATCTGCATCGCCCCATGGACTTTTATGACTTAAAGCCCGGTCAATAATTATGAAGCCTGAGCGAAGAAAACAGCAGCGCTAAATTATTACATTCAATCTGGTGAAATAAGAAAAAATGATCCTGATTTCGGCATTGAAGCTGAGTTAACACAGGAATCCATTAAGGCTTGTATTCGGTTGGCGAAAGAATTGGGGAAGGAAAGTGAGTTGCCTGATTGGATGAAAGAAATAAAAAATTAAAGTCGAATATTAGCGACATCGCAGTAAACTTTTATATTTATAGAAAACTAAAACTCAAAACAATGGCCTATATCGCAAAACTCGTCTGCAACCGATTGGGTTGGACAGTTCCCTCTGGACTTGATGCAAAATCTGATAATGTTGAATACGGCCCATTTGAGGCTCAAGTTCATTTTGGATTTGAAGAATGGCTGTATAATGAAACCCACTCCATTGAATTGGAAGATGGCCGTTACTATTTTGGATTCGTCGAGTGCTTTCGAAATAGTAGAAATTTCAATCCGATAGCTCAATTACATCTATTCACTCAGTTGTTTTCAAATTCTGCCAACCCTAATCAAGTCAACACCAAAAGATATGTGGGTTCTTTGTCAGGAGTTTATCCTATTACAAAAGATGTCTACGCTCAAATTATTAACTCTCATCCAGGAATCGTGGATAGAATGAGAAAGGAATTAATCACAGCACTCGCGAATGACCCCGTTTTACAAGAAGCCCTTGTCGAATTTGACGAAGCCGCAGAAAATCAAGATTTATTCAATTGTCTTTACGTCCGACGTAATCGACATCGCAAACCTGCCGTAGCTCACAATTGGGAGTACCTTCAAATTCAACAAGGATTGCAAAAACACTTACCCAATAATTTTGGACTGACCGAAATCGGGCAGGATTTTATTCAGAAGCTCCAAAACAACCAAAACACACCTCAGATTCCATAAAGAAATAATAGATATCCAAATTTGTTTTTAGTGAGCTTTCTCTCTTGGGATTAAAAGCATCCTTATTTTCTCAACAATCAAATAAGATGAATCGAATTATTCAAAACCATTTGATATACTTCTTGTCTGTATTGCGTTGTAGGGCTTCCGTTAGCAATTAGCTGATGGTTGATTGTCAAATATTGACTAACATTCTGCCCCATTTGAAGCTGAGGTAATCCCAACAAATTAGCTTTATAATTAATCCATTTACGGAAGAAAGAACTTTTAAACATTTGGATCGCTGCAGCACCAGCAGGACTTGGAAGATTAATAATTCGAATTGTCTTATTTTCTGATTTTAACCACCATACGACTCCACCTTCTTGTTGCAGAACAGCCATTTGCAAGCCTGTATTATTTATTGGGTAATACGGCCCATTGCCTGAAATGTCACCAGATACTGTAAACGCATCAAGACCACCACAACAGTCCTCTAATATCCACCTAAACCCAGTCAATGTTGAAACGGAATTCGATAAAAACGAATCTAACTTTCCGCTCGTAAATAGGACAGTCCTAATCGAAGAACTTGAATCAAATAACCGACTTAAGTTACAATTAACCACAATGTTTTTCAAATCGCTATCCGCAGCACTTCTCATGTTTTTTCGCTGAACAAAAGAAAATACATCTGAAATAGAAATATCATGCAATGCTAATTGTTGCTGTAGAAAAGGGATTGCAATATTCCCTTGAATGCCTGGAAATAAATAATTCCACAAGCTATTCATGTTCCCATAGAAGAAATGCGTTGGATTATTGTTTTGAACATTTGGATTTGGTAAATTATTCAAAGGCAAATTATTCAAATAGGAAGATGGAGGAAATGTACCCAAAAGTATAGTATGGCGTTGAAAATCGCAGTCGGCAGCATACAAATCAATGTAAGGGTGTTTCTCTATAGGTCCGGGGGATTTAGGCTGCTGAATTAGACCTAAATAAGTATCTAAATGCTCGTAGACATTATTAATAACACTACCCCAATTCCGTATTACCAAATCTGTTAAAGCTGGTGTATTTGCTACTCCATTTTGGATTAGGAAATTATAAATGGCTTGATTTCTTTTTCTCATAATTATTTATTTCAATTAATCATTTTTATTACGCTAAAACATTAACAAGGTAATTAATTTTTTACCCGATCATCGAACTCATCCTCGGGCGTTGATTCGGTTTATTGATTGTACACTTAAACCTAATAGCAGAAAACCCTACGATTTCTTCTATATTTGTTGGAATATATAATACACGCAATCATGGGAAATTTCAAACTTTGGGATGACATAGATTCTGAAGATTTCGAATTATATGAACAAAAGAAATCAATTATAGCTGATGTTTTAATAAATTTATACCAACAAGAAAAAAATAAACCCAATGTTATTGACGATGTTGAGGTATATCGTTTACAAAACAAAACTTCTTTCTTCGGCTCTTCAATTTGGGAGGGAGTAATTCCGATATCCTCAAATGTTATTTTTGGATTGAGGTCAGGCGTGGTTTTTAAGGATGATTCAATTGTTTTTCTAACCGGTAAAGAGTTCCATAAATATTTTGATATTTCATATTTTAGTGATTTGGATCGGTTAAAAGTAAAAGGGAATCATATCCTTGGATATCCCGAAGATATCTATAAAATAACCTGCAGTTCAGAGGACATAGCTTTTATTTTAGAATTCCAAAAACGACTTCGGAAAGCAAAGGAGAAGTTTAATTTTAGTACCAGTGAAAGTATTAATAAAGAACACTCTCAATCTGAAATGCAAAAAGATAGGCTTAAGGAATTAAAGGACCAAGAAATGTCGAAATTGGATGAGAATGGGGATGGAGAAATTGACCTAATGGAATATTTAGATTTTTCAAAAACGCTTCAGAAAAATCAGTCAATAATTGCAGGTATTGACAATTCTCACATTCATAAGTTCATAAAGCTGTCAAATTATTTGAAGGAGAAGCATAATAATATTAAATCACTATACAATTCATTAAGAAGTAATACTAAGGAGATATTAGTAACCGAAGAAAATTATCTCGATGATGAAATAATTAGGGGAATAGATGAAGATGAGCTCCAAAGTACTCTAATTCTATTGGATTTGGCTGATTCTGCCGACGAAGCTGGTCATTTTGAAAAGCCCTTCCTAATTGAATTAAATAATGAGGATTTGCTTTACAGAATTGAGTTGATAAAGAATCTCAACAATTTAGTGTACTCATACAACTTAATGATTTTTCACTCTTTCAATATGATTAGTTCCTTAGTAAGTGGTGACCTAATTTCATACTATGAGATTTATGAAATGTTTGACAAGCTAGGTGTTTATAATTCTAATTGGGAAAATGAAGTGGCTCAGAAACTCAAATCCATTGGTAATAAGTTAGACGAACTATTTTCCTCAATTAATGAAATGGAGGAAAATTTAGTTAAGGAAATGAAAAGTATGAACTATACAATGCACGAAGGTTTCTCAAAACTTACTTCAACTGTAAATAAACAGTTACAAGAAATTGATTCAACTATGAAGTGGGGGAACTTGATATCGACTATTCAAACTTATCAATTGTACAAGATTAATAAACAAACGAAACCACAGCTGAAAAAATAATGTTTGACAGGAATTTATCGAATTTTTTAAGGCTAAATTTTAAAAGACACAATTTTTTCGGAGAGATTTCAATTTGGTATCCCTTTTGTGTTGAAAACCGCTGCTTGAATCACCGCACTCTTGTGATGAAAGTTAAAAAAGTGAATGAACTGATTTTTTCGATTCGTTAGATAGCATAGTAAACCTTACAAGGTTTATTTCTTTTTCGACAATAACGAATTCCGTTCGAAGTACCCTTGCAGAGTCCATCCCAAAAGGCGATGCACAAATCATAATTGTCAATGATCTCTTTGCTCCTCATTACTCCGGCACTTTTACCATAGGCAGCCCAATTGGGTTCAAAGATCAATGTTGGGATTGAATGAGCAATGGCCCACTCTTCTGCCATTTTGTCTGCCCCTCTGCACCCTCCAGAAATCAAAAATGTTATTTGAGGCAAATACTCAATAAGAACTTCACTCAACAGTCTTCGATTATCAAAATCTCGACTTTCTATTACAGCAATTTTCATACTATCTAGAATTACAAATTAAACTATAAATGAGCAAGGTCTTTTCAGGCCATAAACCATGAAGATGCTCACTTCTAAATACCCAAGAAAGGATTGAAAAGACACCGCAGAATTCATGAATCATCACGGAATCAACATCAACAACAACACGTACACTAAAATGATAACAAAATAATAGTAAGTTGAATAGGACAATTGAATCACATACGACTCCATCTCCATCCAAAAGGTTTTTCCAAATACATCCCACCCCGCATACACAATAAACAAGCGGGCGAAAATGGTCCAAAACATCAAAGAGAGTAATCCATTCATTGTTTAGAAATTTTTAGGGTTAATAAAAAGTTACACTTCTATACAACACTACCAAACAATAAAAACGAAACGAAACATTTACACAACTATTCTAATACGCAATCATGCATCCCTCTATTGCATTTCTGCTTTAAAATAACTTTTTCCTCTTTTTTCTAAAATATTTTATCTATTGCAACAAAACTGCAAACAATTGGTTGTATATTTAAAATTCTCGCCAAGTAACCCCTTAAATAATATATATATATGATGAAAAAAATGGTGAAGTTAAGTTTTGGGAAGTGGAAGGTGGTAAAGTTTAGTGGTAGTTATTATGTGAATTTTTTTGTGGAGAAGGATTTGTTTGTGGTGATTGATGGTGAAAAGTATTTTAAGATTAAAAAAGGGAAGTTGAGAAGTTTGGGGATGAAGTATTTTGAAAAGAAAAAAGAGGAATCCTATGAAGGTGTTGAATCCTCCCCCGAACTCATCCGTCTCATCAAACTTCTCGTCGAACTCAATCAGGCCGCTTAATCCATCCCCATACCGTTCTGGTATTCCTGATTATTGAGTAAAGAGTATTGAGTATTCAGTAACGAGTAACGAGTAACGAGTAACGAGTAACGAGTATCCAGTATCCAGTATCCAGTATCCAGTATCCAGTATCCAGTAATGAGTACTATCTACTCTCTACTGTGAGCTGTGAACTCATTCCTTCATTCCTTCATTCCTTCATTCCTTCATTCCTTCATTCCTTCATTCCTTCATTCCTTCATTCCTTCATTCCTTCATTCCTGCATCCCTTCATCCCTTCATCCCTTTAAGTATAACCCCTAAATACACAAACTTTATGGCAAACATCTCTTTTACAAAAGTCAACCTCCCTTACGGTTGGTTGGGAAACATGGCTCCTTCCACCATCACTTGGAACGGAAAAACCTGGAGAACATGTGAAGCAGTTTTTCAAGCAATGAGATTCTCTAACCCAGAAATCCAAGAAATCATTCGGTTGGAAAAAAGTCCCATGTCTTGTAAGATGAAATCAAAAAAGTACAAATCTGAAATGACAGTGGAACCCATGTCCAAACAGGATGTTCAAAACATGAAAACCTGTCTCCTTCTCAAATTCACTCAAAACCCGGTTCTACTTCAAAAACTTCTTTTAACCAAAAATCATGTTCTAATTGAAGACATTGGATCAAGGAAAGGTGAACGTCACCTCTTTTGGGGAATGAGAAACAAAGGAGGTCTGTGGGAAGGAAAGAACATTTTGGGAAAACTTTTGATGGAAGTACGTGAGGAACTAAAACATAACGTCTCATAACCCTTGAAGGTCAAAAAGACCTTCCCAACATCTATTTATCTTTTTAAAAAAAATTACCCATCATTTAATAAAAACAAACACCATGAAAATCTTTGAAAACTTGTCCGAAGCAAAATCCTTCATCGCGTCATTCATTCATGATCAAAAATGGACCACACAAATCAATAACTACAGTTATCGTCAATACTACAGAACTCGTATTTATCCCGAAAAACCCTTATTGAACTATTTCAACAAAGTCAGTATCACTCCATCTTCATATACCTTCTCCCGAATTTTTGATCGTGTCCCTAGGGAAAACCACAATTCCATTATTACTGCCTTTCACGATGGAGACATCGAATATGAGAAAATGGACCTGATCACTGAAGACATCTACTATGAAATCACTCAACCACAACCCACCAGTGCCTCTCAATGGTTCACCATCTTCGAATCCTTTTTCTCCTCTTCCTACCTATCAAATAACAACATCCACCCAAACACCCTCGACCAACTTCTCAATCAAGAAAAAGAAGAAAAAGTCATGAGATGGGAAGAAATCCGACACGACCTCCGAATCATTCTTTCGTTCTCCCTGTATGATCATGAAGTTCAAATATCATTCTGTGACATGGACAAAAGAAATGACCAATTTGTCCGAACCAATTGGAATCCCGTCACCGCATACTATGAAGGTAAATTCTTATATCGTCCCAAGTTCTTTGACCGTTTTTGTAATCGACACGATGTCGCATTCATGGAATGGCAAGGTTATCCTCAACATCCTTTGGCCAACCTGAACGAACAAGTGTTCAACATCCAGTTCAATGAATACAGTGAAGGTCAATGGGATCGCATCTTTTCAAGAAGTCGTTCCAATCTTAAAAAGGAATTAATCAATGTACTCTCCCACATTCATTTGACCATTGGAAAAGACATCCTGGGGAATTTTACCAATGACTTGAAAACATTATCCCTTCAAGCCCCTACTCCAGAAGAACAAAAAGACGCCAAAGTCAAAAAAATGTACGGAGACCGATTGTACTTCTATACACCAGAAAACGACATCTTCATCTACTACGGTCCCATCATCACCAGAGACTATAATGGAACCCAATTTCTTATTTACACCTTGCGCATTCGTGTTGTTCCATTTGACAACCAAAAGTGGGATGAGCGCCATTGCTACGCTCATCCCTTGGTTTATGAAATGGACAAATAAATCCAAATTACTTCCCAATCGATTGAGCCAGGCGAGAGGACAAGTCCCGAATGTCCTCCACCCTGGCCAATTGTTTTAGCCAATGTTGGGGTATCTCATCTTCCCCGTAAGCAATACCGGCCAAACCACCCACCACAGCTCCCGTGGTATCCGAATCTTCGCCCAGATTCACTGCTTTTAGGACCGCTTCTTCAAATGATTGGGTATGCAACAGACACCAAATGGCCGCTTCCAAGGTATCAATGACGTATCCACTGCTCGAAATCGTTTCTATTCCTCTCTTCCACAAATCACCTGACAATATCCCGGAGAAGTGAATCAACTCCGATGGATCGAGCAACGACTCGCGCTCAATCAAAGACTGGATAGATCCGTTGGTCTCAGCATAAGCATCATCCACCCGCATGCCTCTCAACATCCGAACGGCCAACTCAATGAAATAAATGCAAGCAAAGATGGATCGTGGATGGCGATGGGTGATGGAGGATACTTGCCTCACGATTTCCATTCTGTCCTTTCTGTCCATATCAATGGTAAAGAAGGCCAACGGTAAAATGCGCATCAATGACCCATTGCCATTGCTCATCTCATCTGCCCCTCCTGCCAACGCTGGAGAAACGCCGGCCTCGATATTCTGCAATGCTTTTCTTGTTGCTATCCCAATGTCAAAGACATCGCCATCTGCGGACCAATACGCTCTGCGGTACCATTGAACAAAACGATTCGAGATATCGTTCAAATCAAAACCACTGATCAACGACTCTGCCAAGCAAAAGGTCAAGGACGAATCATCCGACCATGTTCCTGGAGGCAAATCATAGGTTCCATACCCCGTCATGTCGCGGACAGGTGACTCCAAAAGGGAGGATCTTGAACGAAATTCAAAGGGAACGCCCAAAGCATCTCCAATGGCCACCCCCAAAAGGGCAGATTGCACTTGGTGATTCCAATCACCAGCTGTTTTGTTATTTATCATTGTTAATCATTTACTTATCATTCATTCATCAAAACCCAATCCCCCTCCTACTCACCGTTGTACTATAACTCAACTCTTGTTGACACAATTGACTGAGGCAATCCATGCGGTTGATGCGGGGATGAGTGATGGTTTCAAGGACAAACTTCCTGCGGATGTTCATCAATTGACCGCCAGTCAAAGAAAACTGCTGCGCCAAAGTCTTGACCTCAGGTCGTTTCATGTCGGTCTTAAAGGCACTCCACATCATTCTTTCCTGCGTCGCGGTATCGGGATGACCGATTTCTACCTTCCACAAAAAGCGTCGCTCAAATGCTTGATCCATGTTTTTGTTCAAATTGGTAGTGGCAACCAAAATACCCTTGAAATTCTCCATCTCTTGCAGGAAAATATTCTGCATGGCATTCATCGCCATATCCACGGACCGCTCAACATCCAGTCGCTTTGATATCAAGGCATCGGCTTCATTGAAAAGCAATATGGGCATCCGCTCTTGACCTTCAGCCCATTTGTAATACTCGTCAAAAATCTTTTTGGCATTGCGCTCTGTATCCCCCAAGTACTTCCCTCGGATTTGACTGATGTCCACCATGAAAACAGATCGTTTATTCTTCCGCGCCCATTGCATCACACTGGCTGTTTTGCCTGTACCAGGCTGACCATACAATAAAATGGTAACTCCCTTACCCAATTTTCTTTTGCTCAATGCTTGAGTCACGCGCTGATACGAAGATTGGCTGAGCAACTTACCCAAGGAATTCAACTGCTGTTCTTCTGCGGCATTAAAAAACAAGATCTCGTCTGTAATCGTATCCCAACTCAACTTCCTTCCCACAGAACTGCGTCCCTCTCCTTCTTGAGCTGCAGGCGGTGTCTCCCATACGATTTCCGGATAAAAAACCCTCATCGCCAAAGGTGTTGCCTTGTACTCTTCGTCAATAAATGGATCAATGCTTGTCCCCAATTTCACCAACGATTGACTAATCAAAACAGCCTCGTCTTTGTTCAATCGTTGTTTCCAAATACAACGATCCGAATCGGTATCCGACAATGTATCACAAATGGCCTCTAACGGAAGACCGGACTGCGTGCGCATCTGCTGGTCGACCAAAACCATCAACGCCACAGCATTGCCAATTTCCAACTTCCAATCGTCTTTTATTTTACGCACAAATCCCACCTTGGGATGGGCCTGCATCCAATCCTCCACATTTTGCTCGACTTTGCGTGCAGTAAGGACCTTGTTCTTGGCCGCCTGCATCCAGGTATTGAACTTCAAGAAGAATTGATGGGTTTCATTCTTTCCATCGGTCTCCACTTCTTGATTGAACAACCGTTGTAAAAAAGCCGAAGATGCAGCAACGCTATCAAACTGCACCCCATTTTTCCTTTTGGAGGTGATGAATCCATCTTGCGTCCACTGATACCACAATGGGTGAATCCATTCCCAATCCCTTATACCCCATTGATAAGTATCCAAAACTCCCATGGAGGACTCCTCACCCGATCGCAATGTTTTCAAAACAATGCCGGCCAAAAGCAAGGCCTCACGGTCACTGGATAATCCCAATTCACTTTTGAACGATTCAAATTCAGGATGATCGTCAAACGACTCATTTAAGAATTTGGTCATCAATTCAAGTCCTGGATATAAGTCCATTTTTTCAAATAAAGGAAGGAAGTTTGTTTTGGGCATATGGGTTATTGTTTGTGATAAATAAAATTCAACACTTTGCGATATTGTTGCAATTTTTAAATATTGTTCAAAACGTTATGATATTTTCTGAATCGACACCATCAGCTTGACTTAATCATGCTGGCAGGAAAAATCACTTCCTTGCCAACCGACACATCTTTATCTGTGTGATATTCAGAAACAATCTGACAAACGAAAACTTCTGCGATTTATTGGGAAAGAAAAAAAATAATCCAAATCCCAGAAATGATCACAGATTGCAACAATATCGCAAATCTGTTTCGCAACTTTGCATTCAAATCTTAATCTATGGCTTTTATCTCTCTCCTCTTTGTTGTTGTTTTTATCATTGTCACGATGGCCTGGGGCGTTTCGCTTTGGATGCGAATTGATGAGAATTTTCCCTTTCAAGATTTCCCCCTGCGACATGTGTTACTAAAAATTTTCATGATTTGCATTTTCTTTCCAGCCTTGATTTTATTGGCTTTGGTCTTGATTTCATCCTTGGCTGATAAAAAAACACTTGACAAAAATTTCGATTTATATTATATTTAAATCCATGACGAACTATCCAACAACTTTGGTCTTCTAATTCCCGCTCTCTTCTTCATCCCTCTCTGTTCCATTCATTGGAGCCTGGGATTTCCATGTTTTTAAAATTCTTAAACCCCAATACATGCAAAATGAAAAACCTGTTTTTTACTTATTACTCTCTCAACGTCCGACCACTGATACTGTTCCTAATGTTCGGAAAGTCATCAAACTTAATGGCCTTGCCACTACCCCGCTATTATGGGAGGAAGCCCTTTTGGATGAATCTGAAACTGTACCAGGATTGCCAAGGGTAAAGGTTAGAAACCTATTCGTGTGTTTATGTCTTAATTAAATCAATCTATTCTTTATTCAATTATTGTTCAACTTAAAAACATCAACATGAAAAAAACAAGAATCAACTTTTTCTCCATGCAAGTACCTCCGGTGAATGCCGTATTCAAAAAACAATTCGATGAAATGATGCAGCAAATTCCGGATGGACCTGGATGCTGCGTGGTCATTGGATACTGCGGAACGGAATCTAAAATCATTGATTTGATCAAAACATCTGATCGCCTGCGCAAAGCCATCAAGGGAGGAACTAAACTTTGGGGAGAGACGAAAATCAGTCGCTACCGATGGATTCAAGAACAAGTGAAACAAAATCAATACGACAGCATTAAAATTCAAATCATCGACTAATTCCTATGCAAGAACAAATCATCATCTTTATAAAATCTCCCCTACAGTCCATTTGGTATGCGGAGATCCCCAATTACCCTGGCGCCCATGACGATTTAGAAATGGTTGACTCAGCGGGTACTTTCTTGTCGCAATTGGACAAAGGACTGGGTATCGTACAAGTCAAAATCAGCGATGAGCCCGATGATATGGTCGATGTCATCTTGGAGAAAACAGAAGAGACCAAGGACGAAAAAGGAGCCCACTACAATATCGCTTCTGGCTACCAACACGTGGATTCTATTTGGCTATGTGGAGTTTTGGAATATGTATTCGGAACATTCCCTAACCACCTTTATTTGGAAATACTCCCCATACAGGAATGCAGAGACATCACTGAGGAGGCCTTTTTCAAAGCGGGTCGCCATTACCAATTGGATGAGAACAGAGTGAACAGAGAATGGAATTTGTTGTCCCGAACCAATAAGTGGCGGTTCTGGCATTTCTTAGCTTTATGGGCAGATTACGCCAATGAGCGGAAAATGGGTTGGATGCCAGGGGATAGACAAATGTTTCAATTCGAAAGTTTTAGATATTTCATGCCAGAGAATAAACTCAAGAACTGCCTGACTTTCCCTGAGCTATATATTTCTACCACCAAAAACTTTCCTTATCAATTCCCCATTGTTATCAACCATGAAAATATCCAAGAACTAAAAGCGTTCATTCAGGATTATTTCAAAAACGAGGTACCTTTTGTTGAAGTCTATTCCTATCTCGATGTGGCTTGGAGCAAATTGGAAGTTCAAGAGGCAGATGTATATATTGAAGATGTCATGGAAAAGGCCTTTAACATAACGCAGTGGGATTACAACGAGATTGATTTGTGGCGAAGGGTTGTTGGCAAAAAAGACAAATGGTCCAAGGCACTGCTGTATGGCAATTTGAATATGCATCAAAAGGAACAAATGGAAGAATTGGAAAACACCATTCACCAAACACCCCCTAGCATCAATGAGAAAGTGTGGTGGGAGTTGCATGAAAAAATGAAAAAACAATAAGAACAAACAAAAAAAACAATATGAACAACTTGAACAAAAAATTCTATTACGACGATTTCAGTCGAAAGTATCCCATGAGCAGTCTGATTGTCAACAGCAAGTCTAAAATGCTGACCAAATCCAAATTCAAATTGGGTTTGGAATGCACAGGTAAGCTGTTTTACTCGTTGGATAAACAATACAACAATGTTCAAATGGACGACAGCTTCATGAAATCACTGGCAGAAGGCGGATTTCAAGTTGAAGAATATGCGCGTCAGCATTACCCTGGAGGCATCTTCATTGAAGCCGATCATCACGAGTATGCTTTTGCCCATGAAGACACGATGCAACTACTGAGAAAAAGAGAGCATGTTGTTCTCTTTGAGGCAGGATTCAAGTTTGAGCATCTTTTTATTCGTGCAGACATCGTTGTTAAAAAAGGCAACCACATTCAATTGTTGGAAGTAAAGGCCAAGTCTTATGATGAACACAATACCAAGAAGGCCATCTTAAAAGACAATGGCCAATTGAGCTCTGAATGGAAACCCTACTTGTTTGATCTTGCCTTTCAGACCTATGTGATGCAACAATGTTTACCCGGCTATACCATCGAGTCATTCTTGATTTTGGCGGATAAGAATAAGGTGGCAAAGGTTGATGGCTTAAACCAAAACTATCGTGTCACACAATCACCTGATGTTCCAAGACACATTGCGGTGATGGATGCCTCGCCGGTAGATTGGCAAGATTCTATCCTTATCCGCTTGGATCAAACCGAGGTGGTTCGCCGCATCTTGAACAATGAAGAAGATTACAGACCGGGATATTCCTTTCACCAGGCCTTGGCGGAGATGATTCCCATTGTCAGAGATCGCATTTACCCCAACCATCAGGTCAAACAAAGTACTTGCAAGAAATGTGAATTCAGGAAAAAGGACTTCAGTGATGCTGGTGTATCGGGTATGGAGCGTTGTTTTAAAGAACAAAGAGGTATAAATCCTGAAGCATTGTATGAACCCAACTTGTTGGATGTTTGGGATTTGAGAAATAGTCAATTGTTCGATGCTGGTCATTTCGCCTTGTCCGAAATCACCGAAGATCTATGGGCCAAAGAGGAAAAAGAAGATCATTTCTCGCACTCCCACCGGCAATGGGTTCAGATAGCCGCAACGCAGACGGCACCTGCCACCCATGTTTTGGCTGCCCCTCTGCGCGAAGAGATGAAAACATGGCAGTTCCCTTTGCACTTCATCGATTTTGAGACCACTCGATCAGCGCTGCCCTTTTATGCAGGCAGAAAACCATACGAGCAGATTGCTTTTCAATATTCACATCACATCATGCAATCCGATGGCAGCGTGGTACATCAAGGGCAATCATTGGTGGCCAATGGGAGCTTTCCCAACTTTGCCTTCATTCGCCAGTTACGCGATAGTCTGCAACAGGACAAAGGCAGCGTCATGACTTATTCCCAACACGAGAACACCGTGGTAAAGGAAATCAAAGAACAACTGCTTCGTTCACAAGAAGCGGATCGCGATGAATTGATCGCCTTTATTGACGAATTGATGGAGGGACGCTTGGTGGATTTGCTGAAGGTGGTGAAAAAATACTATTATCATCCATACATGAAAGGTTCCAATTCCATCAAAGATGTATTGCCCACCATCCTCCGAACCAGTGCGCCTTTGCAAGCCAAGTATGGACAAACCATCGAACAAATCGGATTGAGCAGTTTGAATTTTGACTCAACGCACACCTGGTTGCCTGCAGGGGTTACCAATCCATACAAAACACTCACCCATATTCAAGATGGCGGAGCTGCCATGATAGCCTACGCCCGATTGATGTACACTGACATCAGTGATGAAGATCGGAATGAAAACCAAAAGTCGTTGCTGCAATACTGCGAGTTGGACACCTTGGCGATGGTGATGCTGTATGAACATTTAAGAGAACTTACAGGAGAAGAATGAAATCAAAGTCATCTCACAATCTGCAACCGCTGAAATGAAGCTCCTAACTTCAAAAAGTAAATTCCTTCGGGCAATTGTTCAACGTTGATGACTTGGTTTTCTGAAACGATACGATCACGCATTATCAATTCGCCAAGTGCATTGTACACTTCATATAGTTCACAGGAATTACTTTTGTTGATTTTTAAAACAACTGATGAAGACGCAGGATTGGGGAAGAGTTGAAATCTTGTCTGCGATACCTCCCGGATGTTTTGGGGAACCATACTCAAAACATTGGAGCGCGAGAAGACCAAGGCGCGGTCGGGATTGCAACTCACCCCTTCCAATTCAATCATGTAATTCCATTCATCTGCTGGAGGATTGAAATCGGTGTAGGACAAAATGTTACTGGCCACCGTCGCGATGAGATTCATGCTGCCAACATTATTGCCTCTGTAAATATTGTAACTCGTAAAATCTGCGCCTTCGTAAGCGGACCAATTGAGATTGATGTTGTTGTTCAATCCGGGGGAGGTGGTCAAATGAATCGTCTTGTGTATCCCTCCAAAAGGTTCATAAACAAAACCGCAGCTGTCTTTCAAACCAATCTTGTATCGATTGGCCTGCACCTGCGGATTGGAGTTGATGTCTTCAAAAGTTCCGGATGCTGAGAAATCCACTAACCCAATTTGTTCAAAAACATTGAGCACATTCGTTTCTTTGTAAACAACAACCTCTTGCACAACACTATTGGTGACCGGCTCCCAGATAATGTGATTGTATCCTGAGGTAACATCAACGGTGACCAAACAAATGGTAATAGATGGCGGATTAGAAGGATCGATGCAGCCCGCTCCGCAGGCCAAACATTGGTTCCAACAAACTACAGGAATGGCAATATTCACATCTCCAATGGTGATGGAACGATTCCCATTGAGCGACTGCGCGCAGAAAACATCTGGAGAAAAAAACTCAGGATTAGACCAATCGTTTCCATTAACAAACTTGTATTCATACAGACCTGCAACCAAATCAACAGTCACCGACCAAATTCCATTTCCTCCATCAGCAAGAGCAATGCCACCAGGATTCCAATTGGGCAAATCGTTGTCAATTACTCCATCTCCATTGACATCAGAAAAGCTACCCGCCAAATGAACCCCATTGGGACTTACCGTTTGACCGGACATATCCACTTGAAAAGTCACCTGAACCGCATTGGTAATAAAAGACAACCCCAATACCATTAAACAAACCAAACCCATCTTTTTCGTCATTGCGCTTTATTTGATAAGTAGGAAATGTAGGTATAGTTACACTTGAACAGAAAAATTTATAAAATGATGTCGCTCCGCTGGAGCTTTGATCTAGGTTCTGACGCTAATTATAATCAGTAAGGGCGTATTGCAATACGCCCCTACCCCGGAGCTAACGAAATCTCAAAAAGAAGTTAGAATTAATCCCCAACTACTTATCACTTCATCTCCTCATCACTTCATCTCCTCATCACTTCATCTCCTCATCACTTCATCTCCTCATCACTTCATCTCCTCAACTCCTCATCACTTCATCACTTCATCTCCTCATCACTTCATCACCTTTTCCTCTTCCTAATGTCATGATACTGCATTACGGCTTCTGCCGTGGTGAGCCAATTGCGTCCTTCCTTGTAGCCCGCTATTTTTCCCTGCCTGACCAATAAACTCAAATACTCTTGTCCATAGGGTACTTCAATCTCTTGAACAATATTGGATATCGGAAGATAACTTTCATTGTCATTGTCCAAATGACTGAGGTAAATGTCCAACGACCGCTCAACCGCTTGAAGAATCAACAACAACAATTTCTCGTAGTTGCCTTGATTGGCCTTGTTCAGGGCATCGTAATATTTCTTTCTGTCTTGTTGCAGGATGATGGCGGGAGGATAACCCGCACGCATCAGCAACAAGTTGAACATCAAGCGAACCGTTCTGCCATTGCCGTCAAAGAAAGGATGAATCCAAACCATTCGGTGATGAAACATCATGGCCTTGATCAAAACGGGAATATTGTTTTTTTCATTGACCCATTCCAACAACTCATTCATCAGGTCATCCACCTTCAGCGCATTGGGTGGTGTGAAATTGGCACCCATGATGCGAACACCGGCATTGCGGTACCTTCCGCCAAACTCCAATTCGATGTTTTTTAATACAACACGATGGATGTCGAAAATCTGTGATGCAGCAAGCAATCCCTTTTTCTGGACCATGCCTTCCAGAATCTCAATGGCCTCATGGTGGTTGAGGGTTTCAAAGTGCTCTCTCAAGGTCTTACCTCCTACCGTGATGCCATCCGACAAAACGATGCGGGTTTCCTGTAAGGTCAGCGTATTGCCCTCGATGCCATTGGAATGGCAGGTCCATTCCAACATCAGCGACTCCCGCAGCCGATGTATAGCGGCCGATGCAATGGGACGTAATTTATCCAATCGATCTTTTTTCTGATCAATTCGATCCAGCATAAACTGCCACTTTTCTTGTCCCGTTGGATAATCTTTCCAATTCATAGCGCAAATATCGGATAAATACTTTAATTACACAATCCGATATTCATCTATTTTCAAGCTTGATTCTTATGGCATAACGAAGCTTCTAAAATTCTCCCGATCGATAACATGACCTTGAGCTTCGTATCCTTTCAAAAAAGCAGGTGGCAACTTCTTTCCCTTTCCTTTCCATTTGAACTCATATGCTGTAATTGTACCATCTTTTGATTCAACAAAATCGATTTTTTGCTTTTGAATATTTCGCCAAAAATAGTTTTGTGTATTCCTCAAGTGATAATGCTGATACTTGATTCGTTCCGCGATCAAAAAATTTTCCCACAACGCCCCTTTATCTGATCGCACATCTAATGGATTCAAATTGTTGATGAGCATATTGCGAATGCCGTTGTCATAAAAGTAAATTTTTCGATTGAACTTAATCTCATTTCTTTGATTCCCTGAAAAACTAGACAATTTGAAAACGATGAAAGTTTTCTCTAATAAATCAATATATCTTGCCACAGTTGCTTTATCAACCTCCAACAAATTGGCAAGTTCGTTGTAAGAGACTTCACTACCCATTTGAAGTGCCAATGCTTTAAGCAGTTTATCCAATAAATCTGGTTTTCTGATTCCTGAAATTGATAAGACATCTTTATACAAATAACTTTCTGTAAGGTTCTTCAAAACCAAAGCTGCATCTGATCTATTGTTGATTACATCTGGATACATACCGAAAATCAAACGTTCCTCTAGCTGACGTTCTGCATCTAAAAAACCTATATCACCCTCAAATTCCTCCCAACTTATTGGCATTAAATTGAATTCAAACTTTCGTCCTGTCAATGACTCTTGGGTTGCATTGTTGATGTCCAATGCCGATGACCCACTGATCATTACTTGAACATCAGAAATCTGATCAATAATAATCTTAGCCAACAACCCAACATTTGGAATTCGCTGAGCTTCATCGATAAAAACAATTTTCTTTTGACCCATTATTCGCTCTAAAACAGATTTTCCCGCATTGGTCAACAACCCACGCACTTCGGGGTCATCTCCATCAATGAACAAATAATCCGAATCATTAATGCACAGCTTCACAAGTGTCGTTTTACCCACCTGTCTTGGCCCAATTAAAACAATGGCCTTACCCTTAAACATTCTGTCTCGAATGACAGAAAACAAAATTCTCAGTATCATAATCCCCAAATATAGTATATAATCAGAGAATATAATCCCTAAAAAACATATATAATTGGGGATTTCAGTTTTCGATTTAAAAAATCGCCCGTTTTCACAACTATATAGAACACTAAAAGACAATCACTTACTTTAAACCCATTCCATTTTGGTTAATTTGGTCAGTGGACGAACCAAATTCACGTGAATTTAGTCAGTAGACTGACAAAATTTATCCAATCTTCCAACTCTGGCTTTGAATTTGAATCAATAGGGATAAACCAAAAAAGAGGCTCTCGCCTCTTTTCCTTTATTGTAAGCAATAACAAACTATTTAAAATGTACAGCTGTTGCTGTCTTGGTTGCTGGATCCACTTTGTAGAAGCCTTCGCCGCTCTTGTCACCTAGCTTGCCCGCTTGAACCATGTTGACCAACAAGGGACATGGTGCGTATTTGGGATTGCCAAATCCGTCGTGCATGACACGCAAGATAGCCAAGCAAACATCCAATCCGATGAAATCCGCCAAACGCAATGGGCCCATGGGATGTCCCATGCCCAACTTCATGACTGTATCAATTTCCTCTACTCCAGCCACGCCTTCGAACAAAGTGTAAATGGCTTCGTTGATCATGGGCATCAAAATACGGTTGGCTACAAAACCAGGATAGTCATTGACCTCGACGGGGACTTTTTGCAATTGCTTGGACATTTCAAACACCGATTCTGTAACCGCGTCTGATGTGCTATAACCACGAATCACCTCCACCAATTTCATGACAGGAACGGGATTCATGAAGTGCATGCCTATCACTTGCTCTGGACGCTTGGTTACTGAAGCAATCTTGGTGATTGAAATGGAGCTGGTATTGGAGGCCAAGATGCAAGCCGCTGGAGCGAACTCATCCATGGATTGAAAAATCTTCAATTTCAAATCCACATTCTCTGTTGCCGCCTCCACTGCTAAATCAGCATTGGCAATTCCTGTCTTTAAATCCGTAACCAAACTCAAATTGACCAATGTGGCGTTCTTGGCTGCTTCATCGATGATTCCTTTGGAAACCTGACGATCCAAATTCTTGGTAATGGTCTGCAAGGCGCGATCCAATTGGGCTTGATTGACATCTACTAAGTTGACCTTGTTGCCATATTGTGCAAAAACGTGAGCAATTCCATTTCCCATGGTACCTGCTCCGATAACTGTAATATTCTTCATGATTTTAATTTCAGGGGCGAAAATACATCAGGATGGTATTACTCCAACTGACGCCAAGCGGTTTCTCCGTCACGCGTGATTTGTAAGATCCAATACAGCACGGCAACACCGATAAAGGGAACCAAAGCATCTGTCCATTGACGGGTGACCCAAAACAAAAGTGCTGCGCTGAACATGGAAGAAATAACCACCAAATGAAAACCCAATTTCCTTTTGCGGTACAACAAAATGGTTCCAGCAATGGTGATTAAACCAATGTAGCCTGACCATTCATAGTATGGCGGATTGAGATAATCGACTCCATCCATCTTGGCCATCATCTCACTCATGGTGATGCTCACCAAACTACTTATTGCATTTCCTACAATAAGCAATATCAACCAAGTAACCACACAACCATGTCTTCTACCCGTAGGCGGAATGGTAGGCTGTTCTGGTGTGGTTTTCAAGGGGGCTTGCTCTTCTTTCTGTTCT
Organism: Flavobacteriales bacterium; assembly: GCA_947442505.1. Lineage (GTDB taxonomy): Bacteria > Bacteroidota > Bacteroidia > Flavobacteriales_D > Sanyastnellaceae > CAMCTV01. Next base: position 81,515 of record CANEVR010000001.1, read on the forward strand.
GACTCTGTCCAATTTTCCATGGGTCAAAAATAGTTATTTTAATTCTTCCTCGATTTATGGTGTGTTTTTACCCGCTTGGATTATTTTTGTGCCACTTACGAAATAAAGATATGCGCGAAATTCAATTTAGAGAGGCCATCTGTGAGGCCATGTCAGAAGAAATGAGAAGAGACTCCTCTGTATTCCTTTTGGGAGAAGAGGTGGCTGAGTACAATGGTGCTTACAAGGCTTCCAAAGGCATGCTCGACGAATTTGGTCCCAAGCGCGTTATAGATACTCCTATTGCTGAATTGGGTTTTGCCGGTATTGCAGTAGGAGCTGCCATGAACGGTTTGCGTCCTGTTGTGGAATTCATGACCTGGAACTTCGCTATTTTGGCGGCTGACCAAATCATCAACTCTGCAGCGAAAATGTTGCAGATGTCAGGTGGACAATACAATGTTCCCATTGTATTTCGTGCACCAAACGGAACTGCTGGTCAATTGGCCGCAACCCATAGCCAAAGCTTTGAAGCTTTTTACGCACACGTTCCCGGTTTGAAAGTCATTACCCCTTCTAATCCATATGATGCGAAAGGTTTGTTGAAAGCAGCCATCCGAGACAATGACCCTGTGTTATTCATGGAGTCCGAGAAAATGTATGGTGACAAGGGAATGGTTCCAGATGGAGAGTATATTTTGCCCATCGGTGTGGCGGATATCAAGCGCGAAGGAACGGATGTTACTTTGGTTTCTTTCGGGAAAATCATGAAGACTGCCCTGGCTGCTGCTGAAGAGTGTGAGAAAGAAGGCATCAGCGTCGAGGTCATCGATTTGCGTACGATTCGTCCTTTGGACATCGACACCATCATCAACTCTGTTAAGAAGACCAATCGATTGATCATATTGGAAGAAAGTTGGCCCGTGGCGAGCATCTCTACTGAGATTGCTTACCGTGTTCAACGCAACGCATTTGATTATTTGGATGCACCCATCCGCAGATTGACCCAAACAGATACTCCTTTTGCTTTTGCCCCAACTTTGATTGAAGCAGCATTGCCACAAATCAAAGACGTGGTTCAAGCAGCCAAGGAAGTTTGCTATAAATAACAATTCTTCAAATATGACGATGTCTTCTTCTCAATCGGAATCCAGAAAGAAGGCCATCGAAGCATTGCGCCGACATCAGCAACAATGGACCGCTGATCAGTTGGCGCAGCGTGTTTTAGAGGGAGATCGTGATGCCCTATCTACCGCCATCACCTGGTGCGAGAGCACATTGCCCCTACACCGCGAAAAAGCCCATGAAGTATTGGATCAGATTATGCCACGTAGTGGGCAGTCCTTTCGATTGGGAATTACTGGTGTTCCAGGAGTAGGCAAAAGTACTTTGATTGAGACCTTGGGATTGATGTGGATAGCGCAAGGCCATCGAGTGGCGGTATTGGCCATCGATCCTTCCAGCCCCATTACGCAAGGAAGCATTTTGGGAGACAAAACCAGAATGGAACAGCTCTCCGTTCATGCTTCTGCTTATGTTAGACCAACAGCTACCGCAAATGAATTGGGCGGAGTTGCTGCACGCACCCATGAAGCCATTCTGCTGTGTGAAGCAGCGGGATACGACCGCATCATCATAGAGACGGTTGGCGTGGGGCAAAGTGAGACGGCGGTCTATCACATGACCGATTGTTTTTTATTGTTGATGTTGGCAGGAGCAGGAGATCAATTGCAAGGCATCAAACGCGGAATTATGGAGATGTGTGATATCATGGCCATTACCAAAGCCGAAGGAGAGAATGAACGACCTGCGGAGCGCGCCAAAGCAGAATACCAGAATGCACTGCATTTGTTTCCAGAAAGATCAGACAGTTGGTTTCCACCGGTAATCACCGTTTCTGCTTTGCAGCACAAAGGCATGGACACATTAATGGATGCATTGACGCGATATGAAACTTGGTCTAAGGAAAGAACTTGGACACAAAAGCGAAAAGACCAATTGCTCTATCAGATGGAGCAAGAATGGGTAAGGCAATTGAAACAAAGCAAAATGCAAGATTCTAATTTTGTATTAAAATTCAAATCGCTGCAAGAGTTGGTGAGTCGAAATGAAATCAGTTTATCCTCAGCAGTGCAGCAATTGGTGAGGGATTGAAGCGGTATCCCGCAGTGCAGGCTGTAAGGCCTGCACGAGGAATACAAGCGGAAAGCCCGACCCCGCAAGGCGGGGGCACCACCAAAAAGCATTAGTGATTGATGAGCAACTTCACAAAAAACATGCGACCTTCTTGTTGAATTTGAACGCTGTAAAAACCGTTGGGAAGCTCTCTGAACGTGATGATTCCTGAGTTGTTTTGCTTTGTCAACACGACTTGCCCCATGGCATTCAACACCCAAATTTGAGCAGAGGATTGGTTGTCATTCAGCACCACCACAGGATCTATTCCGTTGTTGTATAAGTCAAAATGGAATTTAGGAATTTCACGAACAAAAACGGTATTGGTGTCGGAAGTATCCGTGGTATCAACGATTTCCGTGGTGTCAATGGGAATATAGGTGAGGTCATGAAAGTCAATCATCTCCACCCAATAAGGATGATCAATGAAAGGATTGCGGTTCATTTGGATGGACTGAATATAGTCATTGCGTGCACGCTCGTATCCATCCGGAAGGTCGGAGAAATGCCAATTCAAGAGTGTTTCAACCGACTGAGGAGCTTCGCTCAATGCAGGCAACACGACATTGTTCAATTGATCAAAGGTCCAATCGAGGTTTTCCAAACCGTCATATCGCAATGACATATAGAGTAAGGCGCGAGCGGCATCCCCTTTTTGAATTTCGCGGGGTTCATAGACCACTTGATTGAGGTCATTGAAGCCCAATTTTCCGAGGTGAAAAGATGAAGAAATGGTTTCTACTTCGCCCAAAGGATGGTTGCTTCTCACACCATTGGCATTGTTTTGTTGGGTTGGAAACAAGTGGTGTTGATCGGCATACTCATCTGTGCCTGTACCGGAATAACTGGGCATCCAACTGTGGCAGTAGGTGTGCTCGCGGCTGATGGGCAACCAATCGAACGGAGGGGTGTAGACATGATGGAATTGAGAGTAGACGCAAGTGACCACTTTTTGCTCATCTGCCGTATCCTCAGCGGCAAAATCTGCAATCATGGTCTCGTCATAATTGTTGTAACTGATTTTGACATAAGGTGAACGAATGCGATCTTTCAAATCATCCACGAAGGTGGCTTGGGTGGAGTCAATGTCCGCATAATAATCCGCCATCATGTTGAAAGGGGTATTGATGACAAAAGGTTCGTCATAGACCATGTAAACAGGACTTCCACCGCCATTCTCTTTTGTATACAATTGATAGAAATAAGCATTGCTCGCGCGCAAAGATTTTTGCAAGAAACTAGGAACGGTTCCGGCATAGGCCACTTGATCATCTCCAAGATAATCCCCTTGCTGATAGTCAATACCGTCCTCTGGAGCGCTCAATGCAGGGCTATTTCCACGAACCAGTAAATAGCCCAAAACGTTGGTCGCAGCTGGCCAATTAAGTTGCGCTTTAAAAGAAGTTATACCAGACACTTGAACTTGTGAAAGAGACAATAAACCCAAACACAAAAAAAACACCAACGCTATAACTCTATGCATACACCTTAGGATTAAAATTATTTATTCTCCCTGTTTAAAATACAACCAACCCATTTTCAGCCAACCTGCAATCATCAGCACTCCACCAATGGGGGTAATCGGGCCAATAAAAGCATTGATGGGCCAATTAAAAATGGCATTAAAAACCAACAAATAAATGGAACCGCTAAAAAGGCATACACCAATAAAAACCAGTCGAATGGCTGACGATCTGCTTGGCGAAAAATCACCTGAAAACCTCACCACCATTAGCGCTACAGTCATGATTAAATGATACATAACACCTATCTTGAAAGATTCGATGCGCTCAGCATCAACCAACTTTTTTAGACCATGCGCACCAAATGCACCTAGAACAATGGCCAAAGCCAAAAAGAAAAGCAATGTTGATTTCTTAGACATGGCAACAAAAGTAGGCTAAAATAAATTGGTCAGTTTTGAAAGATTCCTTATATTTCGTGATTAAACAAACCGAATCAGTGAAAGTGAAACTAAAGATTTATATAGGCTTAATCTTTTTGTTGCTCAGTGTGTCGATGTCTGCGCAGACCAAAAAAGATGAAGCCAAGTTGGCCAAAGAAGCCCTAGGTTTTTTTGATGCCCGTCAATATGTTGATGCGTTTCCGATGTACTCCCAGTTGGTGGCCTTGAATCCTTCCAATGCCGATTATGCCTATTTCTTCGGTGTTTGTGCTACCTATTGCGATGTTGATAAGACCAATGCTGTTAAGTATTTGAAGCAAGCGATCAAAGGCAATTATTCCGCACCTGAAGTCTATTATTTTCTGGGACGCGCCTTGCACCTCAGTTATCAATTTGGAGAAGCATGTGCAGCCTATGAAACTTTCCTCGATGTCGCTACTCCAGAAGTTATTCGCAGGTATGATGCATTGCGTCAAATTCAAATGTGTATTTACGGAACACGGTTATTAGCCAACCCCAAAGAGTTGATGGTGAAGAAAAGAACGGAGGCTGAGCGCATTAATTTCTTCCGTTACATGCAACTGGAGGCCGTTGGTGGTAAGATCATCACAACACCCAATGAGCTTTTGCAAAGCAGAGACAAGAAATCCGCTAATCCGCATTTGATCTATTTGAATGGCACGCCCAAGAATATCTATTTTTCAATGCTGACGGATACCGCAGGATTGGACATATTTCAAGCAGAGCTCAAATCAGACGGAACATATGGCACGCCAACTCCTTTGAGCGGTAAGGTGAATACAAGTTTTGACGAAGACTATGCCTTCCTTCATCCCAATGGCAGAAGTTTATATTTTGCATCAAAGGGACACAACAGCATGGGAGGATATGATATATTTCGTTCCGATGTTGACTCATTAACCAGGAAATGGAAGAAGCCTGTCAATCTTGGATTTGCATTCAACACGCCTGATGATGATTTGTTTTTCATATCTGATGCCGACAACAAGACCGCGATTTTTGCTTCTGGTAGAACCAGTGATTTGAATCACTATTCGCTTTACCAAACGGCATTTGAGGGCACGCCCATTGACATCATCTATGCCAAGGCAAAGTTCACCAATCTCAACAATCCGGAGAACAATGTAGCGCAATTGGTGGTGAAGGATTTGGAGACAGGAGAGATTGTGGGAGACGTTACTTCTGATGTGAAAACCGGCGCTTTTGATGTTTACTTTCCTAAGCCGGGTCGCTATTCCTACAGCGTTACATTGCCCGATGGCACAGAACAATTGGTAGCAGAATTTGATGTACAACCAGGAAGATCTGGTTCTGTATATTTTCCACAGCAGGTGAATGTGTCCAAAAATGATGAAGGCAAAGATGTTGTTACGGTGAAAAATGGACAAGACTTGGCCTTGGACGGAGGAATGGAAAAAGCTGTTGCCGGACTTTTGCGCAGCAAGTCGCAACTCCCCGTGTCCAAGCAGGCTGAAGACATGGCCAACATGGAACGCAGCATGACCAATGCTCCAGCATTGGCGGGATTTTCCAAAGGAAAAACAGCAGAGGATATATTGAACGACATGAAGGCCGAGGCAAAAGCTTTGAGTGCAGCCCAGCCCGTTGTTCAGCAACAAAAACAATCGGCTTATCAGTTGGCCAACCAACAAATCAAGTTGTCTCAAATCACAATGAATCAATCTGACTCATTGATTAAATTGGTAAGTGACAAAGTAGATGCGGCCAAGGCGAAAGGAAATCCGTACATTTTCACAGATGCGGATCGTGAAACTTTGAACCAAGCCCAGCAGCTACGAGAGGAGTCGGAAGCACATCGACTGAAAGCAAAAGGAGCAATGGAATTGGCGGAACAATTGAGTGCCTACCAAGCCACGTTGGAGCCTACTTCAAAAGAGTTGCTCTCCCGTTCCACCAAACTTCAGAGTTACTTAAAAGACAACAATGTAGAAGGTGCTGTTGAAGTTTTGACAGAGGAGCGCAAACGCCTTCTGGCAGAACAATCAAGACCAAAAAAACCAAACAACGCTTTGCCTCAACGTGCCAAATCCTCAGCACGTGATCACCAGGGCAACGAGGAGTTGTACACAAAAACTCTTCAAGAGTTGAATGCCGCTGAGGCCAAAGTTATTCTTGATCAGAAGTCTGGAGCACCATCATTGGCGCAGTCGCAAGCCACTGCGAAAAATAAGAAAACGGAACTGTTGCAAATGGATCCCAAGGTTAAAAAGACCTATGATGAGGCAGCCTCTTCTAAACTTTCCAATGGCATATATACCCAAATGACCAACAATGAATCATTGGGATTGAGTGAGTCCGAAAAGATCAATTATGATCCTGCCGCTGTGGCACAATTGCAAAACCAAATGAAAGGTTTGGAAAGTAAATCCAGCGGACCATTTGCGGCGCAACCAGTGTACGATCTGGCCAAGGTTTCTCCTTACCGCAATTACAGCATCAACGATGTTAAAGACCCTGGCACACAAAAATCAACCATTACTCCAGCAAATCAAGGATTGGCTGTCAATGGTGAGGTCAAAACAAATGAAACCGGCTCTTCCAATGGCAATGAGAAGAAAATGACCGATAATGGCAGCAGCGGTGAAACCAAGGTGGACATTACTGTCCCTGCTGATACTGCTGGAAAGAAAAACAACCTAGAAGTAAAAACAACCGTTTCTCCCGAAGGTGCAAAAGTTGAAACAACAGTGACCTCCGATGGAGACCCGGAAGTAAAAAGCAAAGTCAATGCAACAACCGTTGATCCAAGCAACAAAACTGAGGATAACAAGGATTTGGAATTGGCGTTGAAATCGTCTAAAATCATGAAGCAAATCATTGACAGCGCGCAATTCAAAGAGTACGATGCATTGTATGCTTATGAGGAGTTAAAGGCTATGGATCGACTGAAAAAATATCCTGATTTGACCAGTCTATTCAAGCAAAGAGCGAAATTGGATTCCATCAATCAAGTGATTGCACAGGCTGAGTTGAGCATTAAAAATGAATCCGATCCTGCCAAGAAACAAAGTTTGATCAATGGACAAGGGCAGCTCATTGCACAGCGATCAACCATAGAATTGGCGAACAAAGAAATCTTTAGGGGATTGGCTAGAAATGAAACCGAAGCCAGCAAAGGTCCAGCTATGAAGCGCTATGAAGAGTCGTTGGCCGCGCTTAAAAATGAACCTATCCTTTCAGCTTTCATTAATCAATTGAGAAATGATATAGATTCAGTGAGTGACCTGGCGTTGATTGACCGCAAGAAAGCTGATGTTGCCTCCAATGATGTTGAGAAGGCCAAAGCGCTTCGCAGTGCATTTGCCAAAGAACTCATGGTGGCTGACATGTATGCACACATGAAAAAAGCATTGGATGCCATGGCCATATTTGCATTGTACAACACTGCTGATGAGGCGTTCTTGTTGTCCAATGACGAGGCGGCCATTCGCGCCAAATACTCCACACATTCTGTTAAGGTTGAAGTACCCGAGGAAACTACCATTGAAGAAAGTGGCAAAGATGAAAGTGGCAATGCTGAAGTCATGCGTGATCTGCAATCCCTCACTTTTAGTGATGAGCAGATGAAGAAAAATGGTATTAAGCTGACGCAAGAAAGCTATACCAAAGAGAACGTCAGTGATTTGTTCATGCCCAAAGCGGAGCGCGTTGATAAGCCGTTCTTTGTTAAAATGAATAAATCTGCCTACGGCGCTCAAAATCCCATTCCAGTAGATGAGCAAATGCCCATGGGTATTGTTTACACGGTTCAGGTTGGTGCTTTCAGAAACCCAATCCCTAACAACACATTCAATGAATTTGCTCCAGTAATGGGACAAAAATTGAACAATGGATTTACACGCTACATGGCTGGATTATTCCCTGACAAAAAATCTGCGATACAAGCCCGCAACGAAATTCGCATGATGGGCTACAGTGATGCGTTTGTTGTGGTATACAAAGACGGAAAGCGCGTGGGCATGAATACCGTTCCTGCCACCCCAAACAATGAAAAGGTCAACACGCAAGCTACACCACCTACAGCTCCAAAATCAACAACCACTTCAGGCACAAAAACCATCGCCGCAACCAATGTTAGCGATGAAGAAGGATTCTTCACCATTCAAGTGGGAGTCTTTGGTAGACCTGCTTTGGAAGGTGAAATCGGCATAGGCAATTTGAACATGGAATACGATGCAGGTAAAAACTTGTACCGCTATTCTACTGGTATTTATTACAAAAAATCTGAAGCGCAAGCAGCCTTACCAGGTGTCAAAGCGAAAGGATTTGAAGATGCTTTTATTACTGCCTATAAAAAAGGAAAGAAAGTGTCTGTTGCACAACTTGGCGAAAATGATTTTCAACCCAAGAGCGAGCCCAAAGCTCCTGTTCAACCTGTGGAAAATGTGAAAACGCCAAAGCCAGAAAACCCAATAACGGAGCCTGCTGTGCAAGAAAAGAAATCGGCACCAAAAGGAGCTGCTGATTTGAACAAAGACTGGGATGAGAGTGACCCCAACAAGATTTTCTACTTCCGATTAGAAGATGTTTACGGAACCTACAAGTGTTGTGAATCGAGTGATTCAATCTGCAACAATCCAGACAACAGGAATGCCATCAAACGATTGACATTGATCTCCAACGGAAGCGGAGTTGCCATAGATGGCAACAACAAAACCACCAATTTCAAATGGAAGTATGTGAAAAATGATCCCATGCCCATCCAAGAAATGGAATCGATTTTGGGTCCCAATTACTCCTTCTACTACCGAAATGGCAATATCCATTTGGGCGATTTTTGCAAACCCAAAGACCAGTAAAACATGTTGAAGAAATATCTTATCATTGGTCTGCTCACAGTGGTCACTATTGCTGTGAATGGGCAAGAAGGATGTGAACATGTCCCTCTTCCCAAGGCGCTCAAAGCGCTTGAGCAATCCAAAGACAAAGACAAAAATGCTGCAGAGAAAAAAGCAGCAGTTCAAAAATCATTGGAGATCGATCCTGAATGTTTGCCATGCTTGCATCAACTCGGAGAAATGACTTTTTTCAGAGCGAAGAGCGGTGGAATGGACTTTGCGGAGTCCAAAGAAATTTTTAAATCGCTCATCGAAAAATGCGACGTCTACCATCCAGAACCATTCTACTATCTGGGAGCAATGGCCTATGCCGACAAAGAATACGACGATGCCATCAAATACTTTGAGTTGTTCTTAAGATTCCCTTCCGATGACCCCACCAAGCTCGGAAAACAGTATGAAAAAAAATATGCCGAGGTAGAGGAAGCCTTGCCGCATGTCAAAGCCTACAGAGAAATTTATCAGAACAAAACCCCATTTGATCCTGAAAAAGTTGTTGGCGTTTGCACAGACAAGGAAGAATATTTGCCCCTACTCTCCCCCGATGGAGAACTCATTTTCTATACCCGACAATTTCAAAAGCAGGCAAAAGGTGATGTAGAACCCAGAATGGTCGAGGAATTGACATGGTCCAAAAGGAAAAACATCAATGAAGATTTTGATGGTGGAGCTGCCCTTCCCTCCCCTTTCAATGTGGGGCAAAACTATGGCGGCATTACCATCTCCATTGACAACAAAGAAATGATTGTTGCCCGTAAAAATCCCAAACCCAAGAATCCTGGGAACTTTGATTTGTTCAGCACACAATACATCAAAAAAACAGATAAGGACGGCAACAAATATTACGAGTGGCAGGAGTTGGTGGATCTTGGACCCAATGTCAATACAGACAATGGCTGGGAAGGACAACCCACATTGAGCGGAGATGGCAACACCCTTGTGTTTGTTACCGTTCGTGAAGGATGCTTGAAAGATGGCAGTGGCAACCCTACCCACGACTTGTTTTATAGTACAAAACAACCCGATGGATCATGGGGCGTAGCACAACCGATGAAAGGTCCCATCAACACCAAAGGACAGGAGAAAGCACCCTATTTTCATGCCGATAGCAAAACCCTTTATTTCTCCAGTGACGAGCACTTGGGTGTAGGTGGAATGGACATTTTTTACACCAAAATCAACGATGACTTTTCTTGTGGCGACATCAAAAATATTGGTGCGCCCATTAATGATGAGAATGATCAGATTGGCGTCATCGTGAGCAGTGATGGAGAGTTGGGTTATTTTGGCGCCAAGAAATTCAGGGGAGAAAGAACTTGGGACATCTATTCATTCACCATGCCTCCGCAAGCCAAACCAGAGAAAGTGATGTTGGTCAAAGGAGAAGTAAAGGACAAAGAAGGAGAACCCGTCAGCAATGCAGAAGTTGAATTAAAATACACCAACTCAGGTGAGGTCGAAAAAGTAAAAGTGAACGAAGACGATGGAACCTATGCCACCATCATGAAAGTAGGAACCAAAGAAGATGTTGTCTTAAGTGTCAAAGGAGATGACATTGCCTTTAACACCCGCGTCATTGCCCACAAGGAAGATACTGTCCCTCCAGTTGTGGTGAAATTGGATATGAAAACTGAAACCTTGGAAGGCGACAAACCCTTTGCCATCAATGACATTCAATACGGCAGCAACAAGGCGGAATTGATGGAATCCAGTTTTATCATATTGAAAGAATTTGCTAACTACCTGAATGAACATCCCAACATGGAAGTCGAGATACGCGGACATACCGATGCCTCGGGCAGTGACCAAGCCAATCTTGCGTTGTCCATGGAACGGGCATTTGAGGTAATGAATTTCTTGGCCAAGAATGGCGTTGATGGCAAACGACTTTCTGCAAAAGGATTTGGTGAAACCATGCCCGTTGCCTCCAATGATACCGAGGAAGGTAGATCCAAGAACCGCAGAACGGAGTTTTTTGTGAAGAAGTTGTAACGCGATAATCCTTATTTTAGCCACATGAAAAAAATTATCTGCATCGCAATCGCGGCGCTACTATCATACACCACTGCAAAAGCCCAAGATGGCTGTTTTTTCGGTGAGCAATTCATCCACTCCAAGACCTCTGATTTGGTCGACCTATATGGCAAAATGGAGAAAATGGACAGTGTAGATGTTGTATTGTCTGCCAAAACTGTGACCACTTGCAAAAAGGCGGGATGTTGGATGGAAATTTGCACCAAGGAAAATAACCTGAGCACACGAGTATTCATGAAGGACCATGCTTTTGGTGTTCCTTTGGAAGGATGTGAAGGAAAAGACGCCATCATCCATGGCCGCGCTTTTCGATACAAATTGTCCGTTGAATACCTTCGCCATTTGGCCGAAGATGCGGGTAAAACCAAAGAAGAAATAGAAAAAATCACTGAACCGGAAACAGCGATTGGCTTAGATGCTTGGGGCGTGTGGATGGATGTTAAATGCAATTGATTTTGGAGAATTTAGATCACCCCCTGTCCGCTTATTTATCCAATGGGATTCGGTTTGTACACCAACCGATGAAGCGAGCCATTGGCCATTGTGGATTGATGATAGGATGCGGCAGCCGCGACGAATTTCCCTTGGAGCATGGATTGGCCCATTACATTGAGCACGGCTTATTCAAAGGAACCAAGAAAAGAAACAATACCCAGGTCTTATCTCGACTTGATGCCGTAGGCGGAGAAATCAATGCCTTCACAGCCAAAGAGGAAACATGGATACATGCTTCCTTTTTGAATGAGCATACAGAAAGAGCCATTGAGTTGATCGCGGACATCGCTTTGAACAGCGTTTTCGACGATGAGGAGATGGCCAAGGAAAAGGATGTCATCATTGATGAGATCAATGGTTATAAGGACTCACCTACTGATATGTTGTTTGAAGAGTTGGACGACATGGTATTTCCCAATCATCCCATAGGCAGAAGCATATTGGGCACGGAAGAAAGTGTCAAAGGATTTAAGCAGAAGGATGTTGTCTCCTTTTACAAAAGATGTTTTGTGAACCAAAACATGGTATTCAGTTATGCTGGACCCATTGCCTTTGAAAAGATGTTTCATTGGTTGGAGAAATATTTTGAGCGCGTGCCCAGTCAAACGGCGCAGTTCAATCGACCCGATTATCCGGCTTATGCCAAGGCGCATTTGAAGGTGAACAAAGAAATACACCAAGCCCATTATGGCATGGCGTGCAGAGCACCGCATTTGCATGACAAGGAGCGACATGCGTTCATATTGCTCAACAACCTATTGGGTGGGCCAGCGATGAACAATATCTTGAATTTAAAGATCCGTGAGAAGTATGGCATCGCGTATCAAGTTGATTCCAATTATTCCCCATTCACGGATACGGGGGTATTCTCCATCTATTTGGGAACGGAGGTGCATCAATTGGAGAAGGCGTTGACGCTGATTGAAAAAGAATTGGAATTGTTGCGCGAGAAACCATTTGCCCCCAAAACCTTGAATGGGTATAAAACACAACTCAAGGGACAATTGGCCTTGGCTCAAGACAGTGGATCGTCGTTGATGTTCAACAATGGAAAAAGCTTATGGGTGTACAACCGCATCCATACGATGCAGGAGGTGTTTGACGTTGTGGATCAAATCACACCGGAGGACATTCAGGCGGTGGCTCAGAAGTATTTGGATCCAAAGAAGTTCACATCGTTGACGTATTTGCCGGTGCATTGAGGTCGGTGCGGCTGAGTTGAAGATAAGCCTGCGAGTATACTGAGGATAGGGATTGAAGTTCTGTTAGAAATTTACATGCTTTGAGTGGGCAGATTTGTCCAAGGGGAGGATTTGGTTTCGCTTTGAATTATCTGGGAGAACATTAAAGATGTTATGCGATGCGCTGACTCAGGAATGCGAGGGTGAAGCCATTGATTCTATTGTTTTTTTGTTATACTTCAGTTATATCGGCGGTGCAGACCATGATATCATTGGAAAAGCTATTAACTTTACATCTAGGTTCTAAAATGGTTAAAAAAATGAAGGAATTACTACTCTTGATAACGTCAACGCTCAGTTTGACACTTCTATCTACAGCGCAATATGAAATTGGTTCAACGGGACCAGCTGGTGGTATAATTTTTTACGATAAAGGAAATGACCTTGACGGTTGGAGATATCTTGAGGCCGCACCAAATGTTATTGGAAATGCCCCTTGGGGGTGTTACGGGACAATGATGAATTTAACAAATTCAGCTATTGGATCAGGTCTACAAAACAGCATTAACATTGTTAATACATGCGGTCCAAATACTGCTGCAGCTGTTTGCCTGAATTATTCACTGAACAACTTTGACGATTGGTTTTTGCCTTCGATTGACGAATTAGTTGTAATGTATAACAATCTCAATTCGATACAATCATGGAATTATAATGCTGCAAACGGACAATATTGGAGTTCTACTGAATCATTTAATATCGGTTCGTATATTATAACTGTACAATCAGGATTATTTGATGTTGCCGATGATAATAAAAATTGGACCGATTATATCATTCCTTGTAGAAAGGCGCTCTACTCCGCCTCTCCAACCAACAACACAACGGCTAATATTCCTGGCGCCATCAGCTACCAAGCTGTAGCGCGCGATGCGCAAGGTTTGCAATTGGTAGATATCAATTTGGTAGTTCAGTTCAAATTGATCGCAGATTCGCTTTCTGGTACTCCAGAATATATAGAAACACATACCTTGACTACCAACAGCCTAGGATTGTTCACCACAGCCTTTGGTGCAGGTATTCCCGTGAGCAGCACTTTTGAGGGCATCAATTGGTCATCAGGTAATAAATTCCTCAATGTTCAAATCGATACTGGAAATGGATGGATGGACCTGGGCACGCAACAACTCCTATCTACGCCCTACTCGCTATTCAGCGCCAAAGCTGGTGAAATCAAAAACTCTGGTTTGCCTGTGTTTACCGACAACGCCGCAGCGCTCGCTGGAGGACTAGAAGCGGGTGATATGTACCGCACAGCAGCTGGCGTATTGATGGTTGTTTATTGAACATATCTCTTCTGATAACTGCGCTTTGGCTATGGCAGGGCGGTGGTACTTCATTGAACTTCTGACCTTTATTGCAACTTGGTGCAATACCTCGAACTTTGGTGGTTTTAAGAACTGCCATTGACAATGCGCGGACTGTTGCCTTTGATCACAGTGCAATCAATCAGTGAATTAACAAGCATCGACACGAACTTGCTCGACCAAAACGTGGACTTATATTACCGTGATTTAGGCTGGGGCTGCTACCGACTTTATCTCTATACCAAAGACACTATCTTGATTCGGAAATCTTTCGATAATCCATTCAGTTCAGAAAATTATTCGTAAATTTGAATCCGATGAAAAAGGAAGTTAATAAAGAATTGGTTTTGAAATCAGTGGCTAAAATAGCCGCCGATAAGGAAGCCGTTCGTTCGTATATCAAAGGTAAAACTTCTATCCATTCTTTAAAATCTAAAGGGATTAAGTTTGCAAAGCCATTATAATTACGTTTTTGACGATATAACCAATACGTACAACTTTGTAACCAAAAATGACATTCTTTATAGAGTTGCCTTCATCATTGACGAAACATTTTCAACCATTTCTGGTGAAGATATATCAAATGTCTTTCAAATAATTGTTGAAAAAACAAATGATGAAGTAGAACCTTATGATTCAAAGGTGTCAAATACAATAGAGCATATTATCGAAAGATTTTTTCAGAAAATTGAAAATTCTTTAATTTATGTCTGTTCAGATAACGATGAAAAAGCAGAGAAAAGACATCTCGTTTTTAATAGATGGTATAAGAAATCAAAATGTAAAGACTCGATTATTAAAATTGACAGTATTGTCTCTATCCCAATAAATGAAAACGAAAAGCTAAAACTATTTACCTCATTCCTCTTTCATAAACAAAACTCAAATTTCGAAAAACTAGTAGCCATTTATAACCAGCTCGAAAAAGTCCTTAGCGAAGAAAAATAGTGCGAAACCTATTGGCTGTTCTGTAAAATGAAATTCTCTCTCTGTCCTTTGCCTCACCTCACCGGAAAAAAGTCCGCATTCTGAGTGAAGTTCTCATCCGTCAACGTATGCATAAACGCAACAATCGCCTCCATTTCCTGCTGAGTCATTCTGCCTTTTTGTGCTGAATACAAATTGGGATCTAGGTTGGTGGTGTAATGAAACCCAGTGTTGTAATGCTCGACACACTCCAACAAGGTACTGAACCTTCCATCGTGCATGTAGGGCGCTGTTAGCGCTATGTTGCGAAGACTGGGAGTCTTGAACTTTCCTTTGTCCGATGGGTTCCACGTGATATTAAATCTTCCTTCATCCCCAGGGATGCTGTCCAAGCCGGTGTTGCGGAAAGCAAAATCAGAGAACGTCGATCCCAACACATGGCAATGGTTACAATCGCCTTTGCTCATGTCCGTGAACAAATCCATGCCCTGCAATTCCAAAGGGGTTAAAAAGGCTTCGCCTCTTTTGTATTGATCATACTTGGAATCACCGCTGATCAATGTTCGTTCAAATTGCGCAATGGCCTTCACCACATAAGGCACCGTTATCTCGTCAATGCCGAAAGCTTTCTTGAACAAATGCTGATACATCGGAATGGCTTTAATCTCTGATAGCGCATTTTCCCATGTGTCATGCATTTCAATTGGATTGACCACAGGGTCCAATGCCTGACTCTCCAAATCCGTGGCTCCTCCATCCCAGAAAAAAGTAGACTGCCATCCCAAATTAATCAACGGCATCGCGTTTCTTGTCCCCTCCACTCCATCAATGCCCACACTGTATTTTAATCCATCCGTAAATCCATGTTGTTGCAAATGACAACTACCACAACTCTGGGTATTGTTTCCAGAAAGGATGGGGTCATAAAAAAGCATTCTTCCCAAATACACCCCTTCTACTGTGAGCGGATTATCAGCTGGAATAATCATAGATGGAAGACCTGTTGGGATATTGAGTTGATAGGGCGTTGGTCCTTTTTTCAGCGTAGCTTCATCCTTGTAGCACCCCAGCATTGAAATGGCTATCAACAAAAGAACTACCCATTGGCTTTTCATCGATCTGTTCATTAATCAAGAATTGAAAAAGACTGCGCAATATTGGCCTTCATTTGCAAAATCCAAGGCAAATCGTCAGGACCTGTACTTTGAATCACGTTGTTACCTTCAAAGCCAATGTTGTTTACTGCGGAATACATTTTGTTCAAATCAAACTTCACATTGATGTTAAACTGCTTCTCATTCTCCAAATGAATATCTACCGGCAAGGTAATTGGTGTAAATGCTTTCACTGTTCCATAGTGGTAAAGAAGAGGTTCAGGGTTACCTGTGGAACTCAAAAATTGGCCTTCATGCTTTAGAAAAATATAACCAGTACTCCAAGTCCAAATCATGCCATAAACAGGATCTAAATCACCCGCTTGATCTCCTGAAGTATTGTGCAATTGATCAACTCCTAAGGCAAAAATGATTTTATTGAAGTGATTACTGCTCAATCCTTCAATACTGGGATTAGAGGAAAAACCATGGCGGTTGACATCAAACTCATCAATCAAAGTGTGCTCATTTAAGTACAAAGTATCGCCAGCATCATTGACCAATGCTGCATGTGAAATGTAATACTTGAAAAGATCTAAAGAAAAAGGCTCACCTCCGTCCCTGTTGTAAAAATGACCAGCAACAATAGCAGAATCACCTACCTTGTTAAGAAAGTTGACGCGAACTGAAGGCGGATTAACCGTCACTACTTGCTCCTCCTCTGTCTCCTTGTCTCGGCAGGACATCAGAGCTAATGAGAGCGAGAAATAGAGTGAAAACGATAAAAACAACCGAACCTTCATGAAACTATTCAAACACAATTTTGATTTCATCATCTTTTGATTTAAGTATATAAACTCCCGAAGAACAAATATCAGTCAAACTCAGTTGAACAAAACGTTCTTTTGGCAACGAAAATTGAGCAACGATACGCCCCTGCACATCCATCATATTCCACTCACTCGCTTTGCCTGTCCACAACATGCAAACGTCTTGAACAGGATTTGGAAATACACCGTTGAAAGAAGACAATTCATCTACACCAACACAATTGCTGATGGTGAAGGTCAACTCATCAAAGCCCACACAACCATCCGCTGAAACAATTGTTACAGAAACAGTGTGATCCCCAACACCCCAATTTTCTGCTACAATATCCAAATTAGGTGTCGTAACTCCATTGGACCATTGGTACATGGCGCCATCATACAATGGAGCCTCTAAGGTGACAATATCATTGATACACAAATCATTGATGGCAGTCAATTGTACGTTTAATTCGCCACTCGATTGCAACTGAAAATTTTGTACATAAACACAACCATTGTTATCTGTAATATTGGCCACATATGTCCCCGCCGGTTGGTCCACGAGATTTCCCCCAGGAATGGCAACACCATCTACATCCGTCCAAACAATCCCATAAGGAGCATTTCCACCTGATACTTCAAGAGTTATTGCACCATCTGCTGCATCAGAACATGAGGGTTGTGTGATGGTGGGAACGGCATTCCACCAAGTTGGTTCAGTAACCTCAAATGAAGCACTACCCGACCAACATGCAGAAGTTACATCAACCGTATACATACCCGCAGGAACAAAGCTCACTGCCCATTCTGTTGAAGTAAAACCAATGTTGCTTGTCCACGAATAATTGGCATCCACTCCTAATGCTTGCACGTAAGGTTGAATGTATCCAGTTGGTGTTTCTCCTTTGTTCAAAGGACACCTAACGGGAATAACCAAAGCGCCCAATTGATAAACGGCATCCGTCACAAAAGCATTCAGAAAAATATTTCCGGTGGCTCCTTCCCAACCATCCACCTGAATGAAATAACGAAAATTGGTATCCAAACAGCTCACCAACATTTCTGATGCGTAAAACTCTCCGGCCCCACATCCGCCGGGCATATCGTCATTGGAACTCACCAATTGAAAAGCACTCCAGTCGGAACAATTGTTCGTCTTCCACAATGCCAATTGGGTATCCACACCATTTGCAGCATCGCAAGTTGAAATGCGGTAGGCTTGATTGGGTTGAAACATCAATTCAACCCAAATTGAATTAGAAACAATACCTTCACACCAAGAGCCTGGCGTGCTGCATTCCAAACCATTGGGAGCGACTTCTCCAATAGACACAGAAGCACCGGTATTGTTCAACGCCAAACCAGCTTGATCAGGGATAAGTTCAAAAGCTCCGCATGGAGAATCTCCTTCAGCCAAAGAAGGTTGTGTTGTATTAAAAGTAAACGTATTTCCGAAATTGGTTCCTGAAAAAGAGGCCCAAGAAACACCATTGACCAAAACTTCAAATTGGAGTCCGCCATCTCCATAGCTATCCGTGAAGATGATATCATATACCCCTGAATCCAAACAAAAAGGCCCTTCCGTTACCACAGCATCACCAGGATAACTTTCAGGACCAGCATCTGCTACCACCGCGTCGCAACCCACATTCAAATTGGCTCCTTCAAACAAAACACCTGTTCCACAAGGATTACCGGATGGTACCAATTGCCAATAGTTTTCATAGGGCCATGCATCTGTTTGCATCTGCACTATGATTTCAACTTGACCTGCGGGGCATTGACCCCAGATGAGTGTTTGGCTCAGAACAATCATGAGCATTAACAATCCTTTCTTCATGCTTTGGTGTTTTTCCAAAAATAAGTCAAACAGCTTAACCTACCTTTGTATAATGAGTTCTATTATTCAACCCGGTAAAATCCAAACACTTCTGGTTCATTCGATCGAAGGCAAATTTGTTCATCTTGGAGATGAACATGATCAAGTTCCGCTGCTGAGAAGAGACTTCCCTGGACAAGCCGAGGAGGGTAAGGAAGTTACCGTTTTTACCTTTTTTGACAACAACAAACAATTGATTGCCACTACCCAATTGCCTTCTATAGAGGTGGGTGACGTAGGGAGTTTTAAAATCAAGAATACCAATACCATAGGCGCCTTCATCGATATTGGTACTGAAAGAGATATTCTTATTCCGTTCCCAGAGCAAAAAGATGAGTTGGAAGAAGGTCGATGGGCGTTGGTCATCTTGCTTTTTGATGAAATGAGTCAGCGTGTTTTTGCATCAACCAAATTGACCAAACACCTGAAAAATCACTACATCCCTTTTGAAAGAGGAGATGAAGTGGACATGATCATTGGAGAACGAATGGAGTTCGGTCGCCGCGTCATCATTAAAGGGAAATACCTCGGGGTATTGTTTAAGCAAGAGATGTTAAGAGACTATGGAGAAGGAGATAAGTGCAAAGGATATATTAGAAAAGTTGAAGGAACTGAAATCACTGTGAGCACCCAGAAAGAAGGTGTTGAGTTGATAGAAGAAGCCATGGAGCGCATTCTTTCTGTATTGGAAAGCAACAAAGGATATTTGCGATTGAGTGATGAAAGTGAGCCAGAAGAGATAAAGCGATATTTGACCATGTCCAAAAAGACTTTCAAGAAAGCTTGCGGACAATTGTACAAAGAACAAAAAATCACCCTCACTGATCGAGGAATACGTTTGGGAGGAACCACGAGAATTCAGGAAGGAGATGGAGAAGTGAAACCCTACCGCAAAAGAATTACCGTTACTACTTCAGAGCGCAATACCGTTGGAGGAAGAAGAAACAGAGAGGAAGGAGAAAGACGCAGAGCGGATGAAGAACGCGGACAGCACAATGAACACAGAGAAGAACATGAAGACAACAAAAGTTTTGAAGATCAAATGAGTGAAGGAAGACCAAGAGGAAGGGGAAATAGCAACGGTGATGAGCGCCGAAGTGATGGTGACAGAAAACCACGTGCTGAAGGTAGCGGTGAAAGAAGGAGTTACGGCGATCGTCCACCTAGAAGAGATGACGGTGGAGAGCGTAGAAGTTATGGAGACCGTGATCGCGCGCCAAGATCGGAAGGAAGCGGTGAAAGAAGAAGTTATGGAGATAGACCTCCGAGAAGGGAGGGTGATGGAGAACGCAGAAGTTTTGGAGACCGTGACCGCGCGCCAAGATCGGAAGGTAACGGTGAAAGAAGAAGTTACGGAGACAGACCTCCCAGAAGAGAGGGTGATGGTGAACGCAGAAGTTTTGGAGATCGCGATAGAAAACCACGTACTGAAGGAAGTGGTGAGCGCAGAAGTTATGGAGACAGACCTCCTAGAAGAGATGGCGATGGAGAGCGTAGAAGTTTTGGAGATCGCGATAGAAAACCACGTACTGAAGGAAGTGGAGAGCGCAGAAGTTATGGAGACCGTGATCGTGCGCCAAGATCAGAAGGAAGTGGCGAACGCAGAAGTTATGGAGACAGACCTCCCAGAAGAGAGGGTGATGGAGAGCCTAGAAGTTTTGGAGATCGCGATAGAAAACCTCGGACAGAAGGAAGCGGTGAGCGCAGAAGTTATGGAGATAGGCCTCCTAGAAGAGAGGGCGATGGAGAGCGCAGAAGTTATGGAGACCGTGATCGTGCGCCAAGATCAGAAGGAAGTGGCGAACGCAGAAGTTATGGAGACAGACCTCCCA
>CANEVR010000002.1 GCA_947442505.1 Flavobacteriales bacterium
ATCGGCATCTGCATAATAGGTCTGAGAGGTCAAACCATTATCCGCAACTCCATCACAATCCTGATCAATTCCATCACACAACTCAGTTGCGCCAGGGAATATTGTATCATCAGCATCATTACAATCCGTGTTGTCCAATACATATCCAACCGGAACATCACATGAAACTGAATCCATGGCTAAATCTCCAAAGCCATCACCATCTGCGTCTGCATAATACGTCTGGTTCAAACCATTATCAGCTACACCATCACAATCTTGGTCAATGCCATCGCACACCTCTGTAGCTCCTGGGAAAATGGTGTTATCGGTATCATTACAATCTGTATTGTCCAATACATATCCCAATACTAAATCACATGATACAGAATCCACCAAAGGATCACCAAAACCGTCACCATCAACATCAGCAAAGAAAGTCTGGGTCACCAAACCATTGTCAGCAACACCATCACAATCTTGGTCAATACCATCACACAACTCTGCAGCGCCCAAATAAATTTGATCATTGGTATCATCGCAGTCACCACCGCAGAAGGTGAATCCATCACCATCTTGATCATACAACTCATCGATGTTCCCATCACAGTTGTTGTCTATACCATCGCAAAAAATAGGATCCAAACCTTCAATAACTCCAGGGTTCACATTGGGATCATTGTCATCACAATCATCCTGACAAACAGTAAATCCATCAGCATCTGCATCAAATCCCTCATCAATATTTCCATCGCAATTGTCGTCAATTCCATTGCACACTTCAACGGCTCCTGGATTCACCAATCCATCCGCGTCATCGCAATCTGTATTGTCTAAAACATAACCAGCAGGCGCAGCACAAGAATCTATGCCTGTTCCATTCAATCCATAACCGTCTAAATCATTGTCTGCATAATAAGTAGATGTTACCACACCGTCATTGATTTGTCCATCGCAATTATTGTCCAAGGCGTCACAAATCTCAATATCATTAGGATTAATGGCTGCATCAGCATCATTACAATCCGTATTGTCTGAAACGTAACCTGTTGGCTGACCGCAAGAAATAGAATCAGTGGCCGGATCAGAAAATCCAAAAGTATCTCCGTCGGCATCTATGTAGTAGGTAAGCAATCCTGTTGCCCCATTATCCACATTTCCATCACAGTTTTGATCTATACCATCACAAACCTCAGGAGCACCCGGGTAAATGGTATTGTCAGTATCATCACAATCATCTATACAAGATGAAAACCCATCTCCATCAGCGTCTAAATCTTCGTCTATGCTTCCATCACAATTGTCATCGGCATCATTACAAACCTCGACTGCCCCCGGGAAAATTGCAGGATTCTGATCATCACAATCATCACTGCTATCTACATAACCGGGAGGGGCAATACATGCCTCTATGGTCAAAGCGCTTCCACCAAAACCATCTCCGTCTTCGTCAGCGAAATAAATTGTGGTGACACCTTCATCTACCTCGCCATTACAATTGTTGTCCACTTCATCACAAATCTCAACGGCAATGGGGTTAATAGTTGCGTTGGTATCATCACAATCATCGGGATTGTCCACATAGCCTGCAGGAATGTCACAAGCCAGTGTTTCAGCTGCGGCAAAACCAAAACCATCACCATCGCTATCCTGGAATGAAGAAACATACAAATCCTCATCCAGAATTCCATCGCAATTGGAATCGATGTTGTCACAAATCTCAACTTGACCTGGGAAAATCTGATCATTTAAATCATCACAATCCGATTCACAAACTGTGTAACCATCCAAATCTTCATCCCAAAATTCGTCAATCACACCGTCACAATTGTTGTCGATAAAATCGCAAGACCCCGCTTGAAATGGGCCTTCCAAAAGTCCTGGATTGACATTGGGATTATTGTCATCACAATCTCCAGCACAAGTGGACCAACCATCACCATCAACATCAAAATCCTCGTCAATAAGGCCGTTACAATTTTCATCTATACCATTACATACTTCTGGATTTCCTGGAAAAAGAAAAGGATCTGAGTCATCACAATCAGTATCATCAGCCACCATTGAAGGCCCCGCAATACAGGCATCTACAGGATTTCCTGCATCCCCAAAACCATCGGCATCCAAATCATAGTAAAAGGTTGTTAATACAAATCCATCATCAACACCACCTGCGCAATCATCATTGATTCCGTTGCACAACTCCACTTGTCCTGGGTTGATATTTGGATCATTGTCCTCACAATCAGTGTTATCAAAAACGAACCCTGAAGACAAAGGACAAGTTTCTCTGCTTGATCCATCAAGGAATGGAGTTCCGTATCCATCACCATCAAAATCACCATAAATAGTAACAGGAGCAAAGTCTTCGTCACTGACTCCATCACAATCATCATCGGTGAAATTACAAACCTCAACGATAGCAGGATTAATTTGTGCATTATTGTCGTTACAATCCTGATTGTTGGAGACCCATCCGCCACCGCATGTTGTTTGGTTCAGTGTCAAGAATGGATTGCCGTAGCCATCACCATCCTGGTCTCTGAAACAGACCACATTTATTCCATCCTCAGACAATTCCAATGTCGCTGAACTGTCCGACACAACGGGCATTTCCTCCACGGAAAAACTTGTCAGCGAATCCATTGCTACAGCATTGTTTAGCAAAAAGATTACAGCCAAAAAGGTCAATGTCCTCTCCAATGATTTGTAAAAAACTCTAGTCATTATGCACTAATTTTGGTTTTGGTACGGATTGTATCAACTACAAATATAAGCAATCAGCACTAATTTTTGTTACACTCGTGAATTTAACATTTATCTAACCAAAACAACATCATGTTTCTCAGATACTTATACCATAAAAAAAAGCCCCGCACGATCCATTTTTTCAAGCAAATTAGAGAACTTCTTTTTGCTGTAAGACACAACAATTTTTCTAAGAAAAATGGAACATTTTGGATTTATCCGCAATTTCCAAGCAGAAAATCTACGATTTATCAGATATCCCGGCGGCTTCAATTCAACTTGGTTACCTCAACTTTTAAAAACACAACCAACGGGATAAACTTCCACGATAGCACTTTCCAGGAATCGGTTCAATTTCCCATTGGAATTTACATCATCAATAAAAACATCTATGATATTTCTAAACAAAAAGTAGATCTTATGCACCTCGATGTATTTTCTTACAACACTTTTGTTGATCCAACAAAATACACTGGGAGATGTGTTGTAAAAAGCAACGAAAACGCGGTTCATGATGGCGTAGAAATTCAATGCCCGATAGTAACCAAAGACGAAAGCAAAGTTTATCAAATTGTGATTGATAATCAAGAAGGAAGTTTATTTGTTGACTACCGCGTCTGTGTTATGAAATCAGATATTGTAATCATCTATAAGAAGTACAAGATTCCTGAATTGCGTTTTACCAATGACACTTGCCAAGCGAGCATCGAGGATCTGTTCGTTATTCCTGATTCCGTTAAAAATATGATTCTCCTATTTTGTAAAAAAATGCAATGTGATTTTTGTGAATTGGATGTTTTAAAAGACAACCAATCAGGCAAATGGTACATCATTGATTTGAACAAAACGCCTTATGGACCACCTGCATCCTTATCCAAAAAAGATAAAAATAAAGCCGTTGAAATCCTTTCCAACGGCTTTGCACTAAATTTTTTATCTTAATTATTCTGACGCAAATTTCTCAACTACGGATTGGGTAACCCCTGTATTGCTAAATCCGCCATCATGAAATAAATTTTGCATGGTAACATACCTGGTTAAATCACTGAACAACGCTACGCAATAATTGGCACAAGCTAATGCATCCGCATTGCCTAACGGTGACATTTCTTCAGAGTAATTGATAAAGCCATCGAAACCTTTTACACCGCTACCGGCAGTGGTGACTGTTGGTGATTGGCTTATGGTATTGATACGAACTTTCTTCTTGGTTGCATAGTGATATCCAAAACTTCTTGCGATGCTCTCCAACAAAGACTTTGCATCCGCCATATCGCCATAATCTGGGAATATGCGTTGAGCCGCAATGTAACTCAAAGCCACAACTGAACCCCACTCATTGATTGCATCCTTTTTATAGGCAGTAGCCAACATTTTGTGCAAGCTCACTGCGCTAACATCCAAAGTTTGCTTGTACCATTCATAGTTGATATCCGTATAATGTTTCCCTTTTCTGACATTTGGAGACATACCAATGCTGTGCAACACAAAATCTATCTTTCCACCAAAATGCTCCATGGCACCGGTAAACAAATTGTCCAAATCCTGCTGATTTGTGGCGTCTGCTGGGATGATTGGAGCGTTTATCTTTTCTGCCAAACCATTGATTTCCCCCATACGCATCGCTATGGGTGCGTTGGTCAAAACAATTCTTGCACCATGTTCATGTGCCAACTCGGCCACTCTCCAAGCAATGGACTTATCATTCAAGGCACCTGAAATAATGCCTGTTTTACCTTCTAATAATTTTGCTGACATATCTCGCTATTTAGTTAGACAAATATAGGCCTTCTTTTTTTGTTATGAACTAAATTTGTACCATACCCATTCAAATGACGCCCAAAACAACATACCATAAACTCTTGCAGCGGCAAATAAAAAAAGTCCAAGTTTTAAATGTTTGCACTGAAGAGAAATGGGATTTGCTTTTGGACTTGGTGCATGACTCATACAACACCCATGATCGAGATATCAATCATTTAAAAACTGTAATTCGTGAGAGTTCTGGTGAATTGCTGGAAAGCAATGAGAAGTTGAAAAAAGCACATGCGGAAATTGCTGATGCTTATACCAACGAAGTGGGCTTACTCAACAATTTGATCGATAAGTCAGGTGAAGCAGTTCAGGTTTCAACTGAGGAGGGAATAACCGTTTACATCAATGAAAAAGGGGCACAGAGGCTTCAGAGACGTAAAGAAGACATCCTAGGTAAGTTTGTAGGAGAGGTTGAGAAAATATTCTCCAGCACACAGGATTGGGCTGCTCATGTAGCTGAGTTAAAAAACAATGGACCCATGCTTATAGAAGGGGTTCATAAAAGAGGTGACGGCACTGAATTTCCTATTGAGGCCAATGTCTATTTCACTGAAATTGGATCAAGGGGATACGTTATCGCTTTCATTCGAGATATTACAGAAAGAAAAAAAATAGAATCGCAGTTACTCAATTCATTGACAGAAAAAACAACATTGTTGGGGGAAATTCATCATCGAGTAAAAAACAACTTGACAGTGATTTTCGGTTTGTTGGAAATGCAAATCCTTCAGAGTGACAACAGTGAAGTGATCAAAATATTAAGAGAGAGCCAGGGTCGAATTCAGAGCATGTCAATGATTCATGAAATGCTATATAAGACAACAGATTTACAAAACGTTAATCTTACGGCTTACATTCGAGATTTGGCACAGACCATTTACAAGACCTATCACACCAATGACAACATCCATCTGGAAATCAGAAATGAAACGGCCATAGGATTGTCATTGAATAAAATGATTCCTTGCGGTTTGCTCCTCAACGAGATTCTCACCAACGCATACAAGTACGCCTTCCAAGGACGAGACAAAGGAACGATATTCATTGACACACAACTCATCGATGATCAGCTTGTTCTCGTCATTGGTGACGATGGCGTGGGATTACCCATGAATGAAACTTCGACAAAAACCCATTCCTTGGGCATGAAATTGATTCACTCTTTTTCAAAACAATTAAAATCCAAAATGACCATCGACAACTCGGTAGGCGTAAAATACACTTTTCAAATTCCAATAAACTAATTTATGAGTAAAAAAATATTATTGGTTGAGGACGATGAAATTATTGCATTCTTGCATCGCCATTTCATTGAAAAATGCGGATATGAAACGTTGGAAACTGTTGACAATGGAGCCGACGCCATCGAGGATGTAAAAAAATACAATCCAGACGCTGTGCTCATGGATATAAGAATCAATGGGGAAATGGATGGAATAGAAACCGCATTGAAGATTCGTGAGATATCTCAAGCGCCTATCATTTTTCTCACAGGTAATTCTGACGTAAATACCCAGGAAAGGGCAAAGATGTCCGGACAAATTGGTTACCTCGTGAAGCCAGTTCGACATGAAGATCTTTGTGACGCCCTCTCAAAATTTTCTTTTTGACACTATGGTAAGTATAATCATAACGGCTTATAATTACGGCAGGTATATCGAGCGTGCGTTGCGCAGCTGTTTAGATCAAAGCATTCCCAATAAGCAATACGAAATCATCATTGTCAATGATTGCAGCACTGATAACACTGTTGCTATATTAGACAACTATCAAAATGATGCTCGTATTTATCATTTGGAAAAAAATGTAGGTCTTTCAGCAGCAAGAAATTTTGGTGTGCGCAAAGCCAAGGGACAATATGTAGTATTCTTGGATGCGGATGATTACCTGCACAGAGAAACAATTCAAGTTCAACAATTGTTTCTTGACGAGAATCACGCTTTAAATGCAGTGGCCATTGATTATTACTTGGTCGATGATTTGGAAAACCACAGAGAACGAATCAAGGCCGATGAAAAACCCATTGCTTGCGGGATCATGTTTAGGAAAGATTTGCTGATTGAAATTGGTCTTTATGATGAAAATTTCAAAGCCAGAGAAGAAGAGGATTTAAGAATTCGTTTTTTAGAAAAATTCAACATCTACAACATCCCGCTGCCGCTCTACCGTTACAGAAGGCATGATAATAATCTCACCAATAATGAGGAAGTAATGCAACATGCCAAAAATCAATTGAATCAAAAGCACGAAAATAGTTAATTATGCAACTTACAGAATTTATTGCTCTTCATGACAACAAGAGTATCGCAAGACCATTCATCATCGCTGAAGCAGGCGTTAATCACGAAGCCAATATGGATTTGGCCAAAAGACTAATCGATGAAGCGGCAGAAGGCGGTGCAGATGCTATTAAGTTTCAAACTTATAAAGCAGACACCATTGCATCCAAAGACAGTCCCTACTATTGGGACATCACCAAAGAACCAACCAGAAGTCAGCATGAGTTGTTTCAGAAATACGATAAGTTTTGGAAAAAAGAATACGAAGAGCTCAAGAAATATTGTGATCAAGTAGGAATAGAATTCATGAGCACCCCGTTCGATGCAGAGAGTGCGTTGTTCCTGAACGACTTGATGAATGTTTACAAAATATCCTCTTCAGACATTACCAATTTCCCTTTTATTGAGATGCAATGCCAGTTTGGGAAACCCATCATTTTGAGCACTGGTGCTTCTCACCTTTGGGAAATTCAAGAGGCGGTAAGCATTATTGAGCGTTACGGAAATCCGCTTGTGCTCATGCATTGTGTATTGAACTACCCTACGCCCAATGCTAATGCGCACTTGGGCATGATTTGGGATTTGAGAAACAAATTTCCACAGCACATCATTGGATATTCAGATCACACTGTTCCCCAAGAAATGGAAGTCATTCACTCCAGCGTTTTATTGGGCGCGAGTGTCATCGAAAAACATTTCACACATGATAAGACACTACCTGGCAATGATCACTACCACGCCATGGACAAAGATGATTTGAAATTGTTTTGGCAGAAGTGGGACAAAACGCAAGAATTGCTTGGTAGTTTTGAAGTGGCTGCATTGCAGGAGGAAGAGCCTGCAAGAAAAAATGCAAGACGCAGTTTAGTAGCAGCCAAAGCCATCCCAGCTGGCAAAAAGATTGAAGAAAGTGATCTCACTTGGAAGCGACC
The DNA here is from genome assembly GCA_947442505.1 of Flavobacteriales bacterium. Taxonomy (GTDB): domain Bacteria; phylum Bacteroidota; class Bacteroidia; order Flavobacteriales_D; family Sanyastnellaceae; genus CAMCTV01. The sequence continues at coordinate 7,754 of CANEVR010000002.1, forward strand.
TGCACATGGCATCAGTCCTAAATTCATGGTTGATTTAATTGGACAAACAGCTTCAAAGGATATCGAAGAAGATACCGTCTTACAATGGCGATATTTTCAAGGATAGTTCAATTGCTGCATAAGGATTAGAACGATAAAATCATGCACGTTTAACATTTGCCACAATCAAATGGATATACATTCGTGACCCATTATTATTGGAAATGCGCAAACACTTCTACCTTGTTTTTAGTTTGATTATTTTTTGTTTTTTAAGACAAGATGTTTTGGCTCAATTGGTGATCAATGAAGTCCTCATCAACGCCACTACAGCCAATAACGATGGTAACAACTCGCCGAATACAGGTGAATGGACTGAACTATTAAACAACAGTGCTAGTCCTTTAGATATTTCATGTTATGTCATGACGGATGGAGATTGGTCAGTGACATTTCCTCCAGGTACAATACTACCTCCCTTCGGAATTATTACTATAGGTTCACCATTCTCTCAGATTCCTGGATTAGACATTAATATTGCCAATTGCAATTGCACAAGCAGTAATAACGCCTCTGACGTAGGTGTTTTCACCAATGGGGACGAACAACTGGTCATCGCCAATCCTTCTGGACAGGTCATTGATGGTATTTACTGGGGTTCTGGACAATTCTTACAAACACCCAACTTCAGCACAACAAGTTTGTTTGGTTGTCCTTCGGTCAACATAGTTCTCAGTCAAAGTAATCCTTTGATACAACAAATAATTGGATCTACCTCAGAAACAGAAACCGTATATCTTCCCTGTGATGGTTCCGGAATTGTGTTGAGTGGCAATACCAACCCCTCCCCTGATGGACCCAATACTGGATTACCGCTAACGATCAATCCCAATGAAACAATTGTAGACGAAAGCTGTGGTGTTCTGGGTTCTATAACGATTAATCCCACTGGTGGCGTTGGCCCATTTGCATATCAATGGACGGGAGCTTCAGGGACAGCCAACAGCATAACGGGATTACAAGACGGCAATTATAGTTTGACCATTACCGATCAAGGGCAATGCAACTCAAATCAAACTTTTCCATTCGTTGTTTTAGAAAACAACAACATCATTATTTCAATAAACGCAAATAACAACTCGATTTGTTCAGGAGAATCTTCCATTCTAACCGCATCAGGTGGTAGCAATTACACTTGGATAACCACATCTACCCTATCAGCAAGTACTGGAGATGTTGTCACAGCAACACCTACCGTCACGACAACTTATACCGTTCAAGACAACACAGCAGGGTGCATCAATACATCGAGCATTACCATTCAAGTTAATACCCCTCCCAATACAACACCCTCCTACAACAGTCCATTGTGCGAAGGTGATCAATTGACGTTGTTCTCTAACACAACAGGTGGGACAGCCAACTGGACGGGGCCCAACGGATTTTCTAGTTCTCTCATGTCTCCAATTGTATCAAATATTGCGCAGAGTCAGGCGGGAACTTACACATTGACATTGACCGAAAATAACTGCAGTGCCGCTTTCACATTGCCCGTGAGCATTGACATTCCTGCCATCCCAACCATCAATGCAGCTGGTCCTTTTTGTGCGGGAGATGCTCCTGTTGATTTGAACGCAAGTGCGGAACCAGGAATTTGGTCGGGACCGGGAATCATCAATGCCAATACAGGGATGTTTGATCCATCTTTGGGGAATTTAGGAAACAACAATATTGTCTTTCAAAGCAACAGCTATTGCACCGCCCCAGCCAATGCTGTTGTGGTGATCAATTCCAATGGCGATGCAAGTATTGATCCCATCGGCAATCTTTGTGAAACTACTCCACCGTTTGCATTACAAACCATTACATCTGGTGGTGCTTGGTCAGGAAATGGCGTGAGCAATTCGGGCATTGTTTCTCCGGGGATTCTAGGACCAGGAAACTACCAGGCCATGTACACATTGGCTGGCGGATGCGGGGCAACAGAAACCTTGAATTTTGTTGTGAATGCCACACCCCAACCCACGATGAGTGTTAGCGAATCGACGGTGTGCATTCCTGCGGAAGTTGAATTAAATGCCAACAATGCAATGAGCAATTGGCAATGCCAATGGTGGGTGGATGGTGTGATGATTGGGACAGATTGCAGCAATCAAAGTTTATCAGTGGAAGAAACCGATTGTCAAGATGTTCAGTTGATGGTCACGGACGGGATGGGTTGTTCCGGAAGCAACATTGAAAACAATCTTTTTTGCGGCCAATCTCCTCCTGTAGCAGCTTTTGCTGTAGATCCTGAGCAGCCCTTTGCCACAGATAATGAAGTGAACTACATTGATCTTTCATCGGGCGCCGTGCAGATTGAATGGGAAATAGAAGGACTGTTTTTCAATACATCGGAAGTAGTCTATCCCATCAATGGCACAGAGGGCACGTTGCAAAGTTGTTTGACTGCCATCAATGCCATTGGCTGTGAAAACAAAGTTTGCAGAATCATCACCATCATGGACGACTATGGCGTTTATGTGCCCACAGCTTTTACACCCAATGAAGATGGCTACAATGATGGATTTGGACCCGTACTGTACAATTTAAAGGGAGAAGATTTGAACTATACATTTTCAATCTTCAGCAGAGATGGCGAGCGGGTTTTTCAAAGCGAAAACCCAAAGCAGAAATGGCATGGGAATAAGGAAGGTGGAGATATTTATGTCCTGCAAGACAGCTATGTATGGGTATTGAAAATGAACATGCCCGGGGAGGGCGAGCAGAAAGTTTTTCGCGGTGATGTGAAAATTTTGCGATAAAAATGAAAAACCATTTTTTTTGAGAGGCCGTATCGTATTATCTTTGGCGCGGAGAGTTGGCAGAGTGGTCGATTGCGGCAGTCTTGAAAACTGTTGACTGTAACAGGTCCGGGGGTTCGAATCCCTCACTCTCCGCCAGAAAAAACAATGCCCCGATAGGGGCATTTTTGTTTTGAAATGAAAGCGATTCAAACGAAGTTTGAAAGAGCGGAAAGAGCGAAACAAAAAATGCAAGCCGCAGGAGAGCATTTGTTTTTTCTGAAGCCACCCCCAAAAGGCGATCACGAGCGAAAGCGAGTAATCTATTCAGAATGAAAATGAATACTTGGAAAATTTAATCTTGGTCAAGAATCCCCCTCACCCCAACAACCCCCTCATCTTCTTCGCAATGAAATTGGTTGCAAAAGTTGGTGCTAGTCGATAAAGGAAATTCATGAACTTGGAATCACTGCCAACGTAAATGTGCAACTGATTTCGTTCAATTCCTTCTAGGATTATTTGAGCGGCTTTGCCGGCATCTAATGTCTTGTAGTCCTTTGGATTCATGTCCTTGGGTAACTCCATGTGAACGCCGGAATTGGCTGTTATATTGGTATTGATGGCTCCCGGAAAAACAACCGATACACGAACATTTGTTTCTCGTAATTCAGCATAAAGACCTTCGGTCAATAATTTCACCGCGGCCTTGGAAGCGCCGTAAACACTTTGTCCGGGAACGGGTAAGAAACCGCCCATGCTCGAAACATTGATGATGTGCGCATCTGGACGCTTCAACAACAAGGGCAAAAAAGCTTTGGTCATTGCCAACAAGCCAAAGAAGTTTACATCCATTACTTTGTGAATGGCTTCAAAACTCAAATCGTTCACCCGAACAAAAGGTTGAATAATTCCCGCGTTGTTGATGATGGCATCCACATGACCATGTGCTGATATCACCGCTTCAGGAAGTGCTGCGACAGCCTCAGTATCCGCTACGTTCAAAACATGTAAACTGATTTTGGAAATAGATGAATTGACCAATGCCACTGTCTCCTTGAGCGTCGTCTCATTGAAATCGACAGCTGCAACATGGGCCCCTTTTGCAATTAATTGCAACACCAATTCCCTACCCATGCCGCTCCCAGCTCCGGTAACCACCACTACTTTGTTTTTAAAATTCATCCTGTGGGTGAAGGTACTGCCAATCGATACAATCTTACAAAATCATTTTACAAAAAGGACTTCACTCCAAAAGCAGAGCATACTAATAATCCCAAAATGAAGATAAGATTCTTGGTTGAAGCCTCTTAAAATGAACCTAGTGGTTTCTAACAGCTTATTGAAAATCATATCCAATATCAGAACAAAACATTCAATTCGAAGTCATAATTCGTATTCGTACAAGTCAATGACCAAACCTTAACAGAAACTTTTTCTACTCGTCAAAAATATTTGACTTAATTTCGAGCAATGGCCAATGACGACTCATCCAACTGGATTTATTTACTGCGCAACACGCAACAGCACCATGTTCAACTGAGTGCTTTTGCTGATCAGAAGGCAAATATTATCATTGCCAGTAACAGTATTATTTTTTCACTCACCTTGTCGAAAATGGAATTGGCGCAACATTTTTGGGGTGCTTGGGCCTTATTAATCACGGCGGTGTTATCCATAGTTAGCGCTCTTATTGTTGTAGCTCCGCTGAGTTTGCCCAAAAAAAGGCCCAATGACGATAGCGATCATTTCAATATTCTTTTCTTTTCTCATTTTGCGGCATTGGAACATGATGATTTTCAGGATAAAATGAAAAATATTATGTCTTCCAAAGACGAGGTTCAATATGCCATGGTTAGGGATATATATCAAATTGGCAAAATCTTGAACACCAGAAAGTATCCATTCCTCAAACTAAGCTCCGGAATATTCATAGGAGGTTTAATTGTATCGCTACTTTTATTTACTATTCAAATTATACTCTACTAATAGCTGCAACTTGGGTACCTTTTGCAATTACAAAAAGGACTTCACTCCAAAATCAAAGCATACATAAAATCCCAATCCACCTCGTCTCCAAATTGATAACGAAACTTCAATTCGGCCTCTTTCTGAAATCCAAATTTCTCTACTAATTTGTATGACGCTGGATTATCCGTAGCAACAAAGGCTTCAATTCGACGAAGGTTCATTTCGGTCTTTCCATATTCCAATACCTTTCCCAAAGCCTCTGACATCAATCCCTTCCGCTTATCATCATCACTTTTGAGCATATAAAAAATCTCTGCTCTTCGGTGCTGTTTTGCCCAAGAATGATAGCCGCACCAACCCAATACTCGGTTGTCTTCTTTAGCAACGAGTTGAAAAAACTGAATGGTCAAATTGTAGGTGCTGTATCCGCCTTTGTATCTGAATTTTTCTAACTCCAACTCTTCAGCCGTTGAAATCCCAAGAACTTCTGAAATTTCAGAATCATGGACAGAGCTGAATAGTTCATCATAGGACTGCTGATCGAAACCCCGCAAAATCATAAGTGGAGTTTCCAATGTTGTATTAAAGAACACCTTCATTTTTGAATGCTCGCCATGATCCTCAGCGGAGCGCCACTGCCCTGTGAAATTTTCATCGGCATGGCCACCACATACAATCCCTTGCTGGGAAGATCCATCGATAAATTCACGTTTTCAAATCCCGGAATATTCTCACCCAAGAAGATTTGATGAACCTGAAAATCGGTCGACTGACCACAATCCATGCTAGGTGTATCAATTCCAAAACTTTTGATACTCCTTTCCTTCACCACCCACTTGGCCAATTCTGGAGAAATCCCAGGAAAATGCAATTGAGGAATGGCTTCCTGACCCAATTGTGCTGTGCCCAAATATTTCTCCCGATTGGGATAAAATTGAGAATACCCTGTCTTAAAAAGAACGATGCTTCCCTCAGGTACCCGACCATTCCTTTTCTCCCAAGACTTCCAATCATCGATGGAAATCAAATAATCACGGTTCTGCAATGCTCTTTCGGACACATCAATCACCACTGCATTGCCCACTAAATTCTCCAAAGGAATCTGATCTACTGACTGGCGTCCATCCGCGAAATGAATGGGTGCATCCAAATGTGTCCCTCCGTGTTCAGGAGCAGAAATGGAATAGGAAGAGTAATAATAACCCATGGGCTTGACATATCCTTTAAAGTCCTTGTTGTGCGAAAATGTCAACTTATTATTGGGCCAATACAAAGTGGTGGAATCAAATGGATGAGTGAGGTCGATCCACTTCTGACCATAACCCAACGCTTGAATCAGAAAAATAAAATAAAAAACAACGATACTTTTCATGAGGTAAAGGTAATTCCATGTTACGAAGAAACTATCTCAAAATATATCGGCATACCCAAGGTCAAATTCACTGGAAAAGTGATGCCCAAGGCCATTGGAACATAAAGACCTGGATCTGCCTTTGGCGCAGCCAACCGCATCGCAGCTGGAACAGCGATGTAAGATGCACTTGCCGCCAAAACTGAAAATATAAAACGATTGCCTACATCTGCCGTAATCCACTGACTGCACCAGGCTACAGCGCACCCATTCACCAAAGGAATAACAATACCAAAAACTGTCATCCAGCCCCCATATTGTTTGAAAGCTGAAAATCGACGCGCAGTAACCATACCCATCTCCAAGAGAAACAGAGCTAGAAAACCTTTGAAAATATCCGTAGCAAAGGGTTTGATCCCTTCTGCCTGGCGCTCATCTGCAACAAATCCTATCAATAAACTACCCAAAATAAGCAAGACACTCCCATTGGTCAATGCATGCTTGACCACGGAACCCATTCGCATTTTGGTCCTTGGCTCACCGCCATAGTAGGTTAAAAGCGCAACCCCCACGACTATGGCAGGCGACTCCATCAATGCCATAACAGCCACCATGTGTCCACCACTGCTCAATTGATGAAACTCCAGCGTGGACATGGCTGCTACAAAGGTCACGGCACTCACTGATCCATAAGCTGCTGCAACTGCTGCAGCATTTTGAACATCCAACTTCAACCTCAGTATGTAATAGGTGTATAAAGGAATAAAAGCTGACAATAGCAAACCAAACAACAGAGAAAAAACAATTTCAGCATTCAATACCTCATGCGACAATTCCTGCCCTCCCTTAAATCCGATGGCAAACAACAAATACAGCGAAATAAACTTGCTCGATGATGCCGGAATCTCAAGATCACTTTTCAATAAAACTGCAATCACCCCCAATAAAAAAAACAAAATAGTAGGGTTGGATAGATTATATAACATTTCTTGGACACCCATATCACTTCCTCTTTAATTGTAAAACCACCAAAAACCCTATGACTCCTAGACTCTGATAAAACATGGAATTCACAACATTGGATTCAGAAAATCCACAACCAAAAACCACAACGCTCAGTAATAGCAAAATCGTTAATTCCATGCTCATCGATAACTTTCTGTTCATGTGGCAAATCTCACGCTTCTCACTTCATGCTTTTTATTTATATTCTTTATTTTATATATTTGAATTTATTATGAATTTTACATTACAACAACTGCTTATTTTCAATGCGCTGGTGCAGACAAGAAGCGTTACCAAAACAGCAGAAAAACTTCATCTCACGCAACCTGCTGTTTCCATACAATTAAAAAATATGCAGCGTTTGTTTGATCAACCCATTTTTGAGTCCATAGGAAAAAAAATATACATCACTCCATTTGGAGAAAAACTCAATCAGAATATTCAATCGATCATCAAAGAAGCTGAAAACATCAATCAATTAACCCAAAGCAATAAAGGGATCATTCAAGGTCAATTAAAAATTGCTGTTGTCTCAACGGGGAAATATGTAATGCCCTACTTCATTAGTGATTATCTTAAAGCGAACCCTCTGGTTGAACTACAGATTGATGTATCCAACAAACAACAAGTCCTAGACAATTTAAAAAATAATGAAGTCGATTTTGCTTTAATTTCAATCCTGCCAGATAACATCAACCTGAATAAAATTGACTTAATAGACAACAAACTTTTCATGATTGGCAAAGGCACCAATCAAAAAAACAAGAAAACAGTGCCGTTGAAACTTGGTGAATGCACCCCGCTGATATACCGAGAAAAAGGATCTGGGACAAGACAAACCATGGAGAAATTCATTGAGCGCAAGAAAATAAAACCGTTCAAACCCATTGAACTCACTTCCAACGAGGCTGTGAAACAAGCATTGTTGGCTGATATGGGATATTCTATCATGCCATTGATTGGACTGAAGAATGAAATCGTGAGTCATCAATTAGAAATTATACCCATACCCGGTCTGCCCATTCGCACTGTTTGGTGGTTGGTTTGGCTAAACGAAAAAGTGAATTCACACTTGGCAGAACATTACCTAGAGCATCTCAGAAAAAACAAAACCAAAATCCTAGAAAACCACTTCTCTTGGTTCGATGAAGCGGTAAGAGATTAAGCTACATGTATGCAGCGTTTATGGCAGAGATTGCTACTTAAATCATACACGTAAATCTCTAGATACAAAGCGCCATCCTTTACAAATAAAACATCAACATTCAGATGCAGCGGATATTGAACATCTTCAAAAAGACTAAAATCCACAATTTTCGTTTTGGCCTTGGGTGACAAATCAAAATCATTTCTCTTGATTACTTTACTTTGAACATGATCCAAAACTGCTTTCAAATCAGGTAAGGCCACCTTAGCCGTTTGGCAAGCGCAATCATCATCATTGCTTCTTACCGTAATCTCGGCAGTGAATTCATCCCACTCCTCGTTACAAATGTGTATAAAACTATCTTTTTTTTTCATGTTTAAGGCAAAAAACCTTATGCAATGTTGCAACCGAAATTCGATTTAGAACGATAACAAATGTTTAGACACTCAAATTGAACGCTTGATTCTACTCAAATGAACGGGTGAGATACCCAAGTAAGAGGCGATCATGTGCTGGGGAACCCTTGAAAGAATGCCTGGGAAAATAAGTTCTATTCCCTCATATCGCTGCAACTGGGTCAAGGAATACAAACTTTTGATTCTATCGTCGTGAAAAGTAAAATACAGTTCCGCCATCAAGCGGCCTAACTTCTGACCTTCCTTTAAATGAATATATGCCCAATCAACGGAGGCTCGAGGTAGTACAAACAATTCACAATCCTCCAAAGCCTGAATGGAATAGGACGCTGGGAGCTTTCTGAGATAACTCGCATAATCAGTAATAAACTGCCCCTCCATAGAAAAATGAATGGTACTTTCCACTCCTTTGGAGTCCTCTATGACCACTCTTAATATACCCCTGCTAACAAAATACACTTCGTTAGGAACATGACCAGACTTAATAACATAATCCAATTTTTTAACATGTCTTTTTGACAACTGAGCTGAAAACGCATTCCACTCTTCACTTGAAAGTGTAATCAGTTCTTGTGACATTAATTTCAAGAGGTCAAACATTTCTCAAATATTATAGGACAAAATTACACCTTACAACATTGAACAAAAAATCTCACCTGCTTAAACCAAAAATTAAAGTTGTTCTGAAACTTTCAAAACCAAAGACGCACTTTATAAAAGAAACTTCCACCAACACTTAAAAAATGTCCTTTCGTCTGCTAATCAATTGAACTGATTACCCCACAGGCCTTTCCCCATTCAAAATTATCTCCCGCGCATTTACCCAGCAAAGCCTTTCCCATAGGGGATGAAGGGCCAATAATGTATACATCCTGTGAATGAAAATTTAGCCTCCCATATCCTGTTATCATATAATACAAACCCGAAGTAGTCCCTATTAAACTGCCCATTACAACACGCTTTCCAGCGGTTACATTCTCTGGAGACCATCGCACAACTTCTTCGCGCTGCCTTTTCAGCTCCTCCAATTGCTTTCCCAATTGTTCCATCTCCAAGTGCAACATGGCCGCACCGGTCTCATGCTTATCACCCGCTGAACTCTTGCCTTCTTGCTGATTGTCAGACAGTAAACTTAGCCAAGCCTCATGCAATAGCCGCTCACCATCAAGCAACTGATTCAACAAATATTCATATAACACCAACTTGTCCAATCCTCTTCCAATATTATTCCAACTCTCTATTACGATATATCTTCACGCCGCCACTGTGAAAGATTTTTGAATAGTCCTCATTTAGAATCTTCTTTATTTCCGGGTGATGATTAGCCATGTCATATTTCAAGGAATCGTCAAAATAAAAACACTTCTCTCCAACCGATTGAACGATATAATCCGGTTTTAAATTCCTCAGGTCATCTATATAACATTGGTCCACAAAAGCTTTCTCTTCATAAAAACCATATGCAAACTGAGGATATAAAAAGTGAGAACACCTGACACAATCAAACAAATTATAATAATGATTGGCCCAACCCCAAATCATCACCTTAGACCCTTTGGGAACATGTTGTTTCATTCCCTGAAAAGCAACATCCTTTGAAAAGACTTCTTCCGGCCTGCGATATCCCCGAACAGGAAATATCTCCTTTCTAAAATTGGCATCTATGCCAATGGTAAACGGCAATACCCACATCCCAATCGCTATCCATCTTTTGGCATGATAACGCTGATAAACTCTTGCGATAGACCAAACGACAACAGGTATGAGAAAAATACAATAATGCTTAATGCCATTTCTAGGTAAATAAATCGTCATTAAAACAACCAATGTCAGTAATAAAATCATTCCATCCATCGCATCATTGGATTGCAGTTTTCCCAAAGAAAAACCATTCTTACGAACCCAAGAAATAAGGAAAAACATAAGAAACAAAAAAGGAAAAAACCACATCGCGTTCAAGAAAATAAGTTTCAAAAAATGAACAATAAAAAACACATTCACCAAATCTTTCTCCGCCATTCCAAATCCATTGGATTGATACTGTAATGTGATGAGACAATTCTGTAAAAACACATCTACCGTTCCAAAATAAATCAATGGTGAGAAAAGAAGCCCAGCTGAAAGAACACTGATAGCTATATAAATCAAAATCAACATCCAATGACGATGACGTACAAGTAACCATGCCCCACACAACCAAAGAAACAAAGCCAAATACAAGGCTTGCTCCTTAGCAAAAGGAATGCAAACGGAAAAAAACAACACTTGAAAACCTAAACGAAAATTAGTAACATCATCTCGCATTTTCAACAAACACCACAACGAAAGAATAATGAAAAACAACGCAGGCATTTCACTATTGTAGGAAGCGTAATCTACATATGTTGTCATGCAATACAACAAAACCAGCCATGTAAGTGCCGCAATTGTTGCTCGATCTGTAAATCTCTTGCGCAAGATGGCATACATCAACACCAAATTGACTCCAAACAGAACAATAAACAAAATACGCGCATGTACAAAACTAAGGTCGCCCACTATCCATGCCATTATGCCCAAAGGAATCACGGTCAATGACCTACCAACCTCAAACGGAAAGTACTCTTGAAACCAAAATCCTGGATTCTTTGCAAAAGCTCTGGCTGAGAAAATCCATTGATGCTCATCAGGACTGGTGGAATATTCAATTAAAAAACTACCCTTCATCACCACCAAATACATCATGCTCCAGATAAAAAACTGAAACCTCTCTTTCACCCCACAATCCATATGCCGTTGACACAATCGCCACATAAAAATGGAATACATCGCACTTAAAAGCAATGTTGGCAGATACGAAATGAAATATGGAAAACCCATGCTTATCAGAATTTGAAAGAACTAAAATAATGGATTTAGTGGTATTGAATCCATAAAATACAATCTTTAGAAAAACATGGGCGCCATTTCCGGCTATCCGCTTCAATCTCCCTTCGGGAGGATTTCCGCTTCTATCCGGGGCGCTCGGTTTTTCACATCAAAGAAAATCACTTCCCATTCCAACCATCACGCACTCCCTCAGCCACTGCATCATTGGTACCCACTTCCATTCCAAAACAAGCAGCAACTATTGCCAAATGAACAACCAAGCATGCACGTTGCCAGAGCGGCCTCTCTTTCCAAGACACTTCCTGATCAAAAGGATCAAATGCGAGCGCGATACCCAAATACATGGCCGCATCACCCCACTGGTGTTTGAATAGGATAGAGTAAAATCCAAAAATCACAAATCCTGAGTACAGGAGTCGATTAACGTAAGGAGAAATTTTCTTTGACATATTCATTTGATTGTATCAAGCAATACTAACATTCCGAATATTCTAGTTTGCTGTTAATTTTTCTGGATCATCAATAATTCTGATTCATAAATTGGCTTAAATGCTCGTTATGTCTGTTAACTATCTAAATGATTCTCCTCTCAATTGAGTCCTATTAACCAAGTTGGTTGAAAATACCATTGATTCAACCATTTATTGCCGCCTGTGTGCCAAATAACATTCAATGCACCTAGTTCAAGAGAATGGTGTTTACTAAGTTTTATACCAAATAAGGCATTGAACCAATTTTCATTGTAAACTCTCCCATTTCCGTGAGAAAGATTGAAAAAAAACTCTTGACCAGTTACCCAATAAAAATGATCATTGAAGATTTGCTTGTATGAAACCTGATACCGAATCCGATGTTTGAAATAATCATCAAAAAAACGATTGTCATGCCGCAGTCTCATTTTAATCTCCTTATTTTTCCATGCGTACAGCTTAGCAATTTGGAAATATAGACGATGCTCATTAACAAAACGCTTATACGCCAGTTGCTCTTTTTGAAAAACATAACTACCAGTCATACTCCAACCTTTACCAAATGACCCCGACAGGCTCTGTTCTGCATAAAGCATCAACCACTGAGGAACTTGTATTTCACGTGACTCTGAAGGAGAAATCATAGGGCTAGCCCCAAAATAATAACCTTCAGCAACACAACCATCTTTGAAACGATAGCTGGGGTTGATTGTTGGAAACACCCCATAAACATTGGTTAACTGAGCATGTAAATATTCACCTGAAAAGCATAAATGCATCAAGATGAAAATCAAACCAATCCAATTTTTCATCTCCAGTTTTTCCTAAAGTAAAAAGCCAAATTGACCAATGCAATGAGCGCTGGAACCTCTACCAATGGACCAATGACCCCTGCAAAAGCTTGTCCAGAATGAATGCCAAAAACACCAATCGCTACAGCTATTGCGAGTTCAAAATTATTTCCCGTTGCTGTAAAAGCGATGGATGTTGATCTTGAATAATCAGCTCCAAAATATTTACCCAACCAAAAACTGATAACAAACATGATGGCAAAGTAAATGACCAAAGGCACCGCGATTCTCACCACATCCATTGGAATGGTAACAATCATATTGCCTTTTAAGACAAACATCACCACGATGGTGAACAACAATGCTATCAGGGTGATAGGCGAAATAATAGGGACATATTTCTCCTGAAACCACTGCTCACCTTTCCAATGAATCAAAGCATAACGACTCACAATTCCCAACGCAAAAGGAATACCCAAATAAATCCCTGCACTCTCTGCTATTGGAGCTATTCCGATGTTCACCTTTATACCCTCGTAACCAAAATAAGGAGGCAATAAGGTGATAAAGAAATAAGCGTATACACTGTACAAAAGGACTTGAAATATGCTATTCAAAGCAATAAGACCAGCAGCATATTCCCTATTGCCATCTGCTAGGTCATTCCAAACAACGACCATGGCAATACACCTGGCCAAACCAATTAATATCACACCCATCATGTAATCTGGGTAGTCTGCTAAAAACAGCAAAGCCAATACAAACATCAATACTGGTCCCACTATCCAATTCAATATTAAAGATGCCGTCAACACCTTTATGTTGCTAAACACCTCTCCCATCTTGCTATAATTGACTTTCGCAAGAGGTGGATACATCATCAAAATTAATCCCACTGCCAATGGCACGTTGGTTGTACCATTGGACATGCCTTGAATTACCTCGCCGGCTTCAGGTTTAAAATATCCAATAGCAACACCCACGAGCATGGCAAGGAAAATCCACAATGTTAAAAAGCGATCTAAAAAACCCAATTTTTTTCGCTCCACAACCGGAGCGCAATGTTGTGCTGACATACAATAAATTTTAATACTTATTTATTTTTCACCAATGAGAAAACATAGAGGCACTCTAATGCAATCTGCAAACTGCGTTCTTGGTACTTGAAATCTTGTTCAAGGGTACCATCAAATGCTTTGGGATCTTCATAGGTGGTTCCAATTTTGAACTCAACCCCCGGAATGAAGGGACAATTCTCTTCAGCATCAGAACAAGTCATGATTGCAGCAAATTCCGATTTCGGATTCATATCGTCATCATACACCTTGGAGAAACAACGTGTATATCCATTACTGGCATACTCCACTTTGTATAATGGATTGTTGCTGTTTTGCTCAGTAGAAATTACAAAACCTTGTGATTGTAGCGCCTTGATTGCATTGGGATGAAATGCCGTTGCCTCTGTTCCTCCGGAGTAAGTTTTTACATCGTCTATGTTATAGTAACACGCTGCAACTGCTGACCAAATTTGACCTAAATGACTACGTCTTGAATTATGGGTACATATATACACCAATTGTACCGGCAAATTTTGGGACTTTCTATAGGACACGTAATCCGCAATTTTCTGAAGAATTTCCTTTCTGAGTGTTGGAATTGAATCAAATTCCCTTTCCAACATTTGACAGGTTTCTTGAATTTTCTCGAACATCATAAACTTATCGAATTAACAACAACCTCCTCCAGGAGTACATTGATTGCTATCTCCCAATTGAGATAAACTCACCTTTTGCTTGGATACCGGTATTCCACATGCATCCTCTGCCAAACAGGCCGTCTGCTTAGATTGCAACACAAACTTTTCTCCGTTGTAATTTAAATCAAATACGCCAATCGTCTCTTGCTGATACTCCACTTGCACTTCCAAGTCCTGAATACCATACAGACCATCCGCAATAGCAATAATGCCCATAAACTTTTGCGAAGTCATTCGGTGATCCGCATCTCCAGCCACCCACAATTGAAAAGTGGCACTCCGCTCATTGCGCATTTTCCCACCACAGTCCACATAATTCTTCATCACCAATCCCATTTCCGTAATGTGGAAATGCGCTGGAACGGTATTGCCATTGGGCAATACAAACCCGATTGAGGCTTGCGTTTTTAAAACTTCTACTAATTCTTTGACTTTCATATCAACAACATTTAGATTTTACCTTACTTTCCAATTTTCCAAAATAATTCTTCAACTTAACCAAAGCCTTTTCACTAAGGCAATAACAGATGGCTGTTCCCTCTACAGAGCCTTGAATGATACCGGCATTTTTTAATTCCCTCAAGTGCTGCGAGACGGTAGGTTGCGCCAAGGGCAAATGATCCACAATGTCACCACATATGCAAGACTCTACTTTCAATAAATACTCGACAATTGCCACACGCGCTGGATGCGCTAGCGCTTTAAGTAAAGCTGACATTTCATTATGATGATCAGAAAACTGATAAGATTTAGTTGCTCCCATATCGTACAATTTTGAATTACCAATCCCTTCATCTCCCTATCCCTTCATTTCCCCATTCCCCTATTACTTTATTGCAATATTACGATAAATGAACCAAAAAATTATCGATTCCTCCTCTTCAATTTCTCATCCTTCTCCAAGGAAACTTTATAATTCTCTAAATTGCCCTTTATTCTGACATTGACAAAACGCCTTTTCCTCTGATTGTTGGATTCTTCAACTTCAGAGGCGTCATTAATCTCAGCTTCTTTTCTTGACTTTCCAAACAACTTGTTTGACGCCGCTTCTGAAACCAACTTCCAAGGAATGCGGAGATAATAATCCATGTTAAAGTCCATATCTTGTTTACCACTCAGCTCAAGATAACCAAGATTAGAACTGATGGACATATTGGGAATATTCAAAACACCATTCATAAAATCGATGTGATTTTGCAATGTATCGAATACAACCAATTTCAGCTGAGCATCTGAAAAATAGTCGGACATTGCCTGAAGCATCTCAAAATTTTCAAGCTTTCCTCTCAAGACCTCCAGATCTAAATGCACTTCGGAAGATTCCAATATGGGTGCAAAATCCTTGTGCAAAGACATTTTAAAATTGATATCTGAATTGGCTATTCCATGAAGATTCTCGGAAACCAGGTAATCTTGACCAAAATTATCCAACTTAAAAAACAACTTGTCTAAATCAACGTGATCGGCATTCAATGAACCGTTCAACCAAATATGTTTAGGATCCATGGCATTCAATTTACCATTCAAAACAAAGTTCCCATCAGCAGCTGAAAACTTCAACTTCCGCAAATCAACCACATGATTTTCATGCGTTCTAAAGTCGCCAGAAACATTGGTCAAATGATACTTGTGGTATTTCAAATCTCCTATCTCAATATCACCAAACATCTCCGCAAAAGGGAGAGTGTAAACATTGTATCCTTCGTCATGGTAAGATGTCGTCTGTTGTGGCTGATTGTTGGATATGATCTTCTCTTGCCAAGCAAACAATTGATCAAAATCAAGACTTCTAGATTTCAAATGAACCCGATTGGTTTCGCCTTTCTGCTGGTTGAAGTAATGGACAAAATCGCCGATCAAATCAGAATTCCCAATTTGCAAATCCAAATTTTTGACATCCAAATGATCATCATCAAAGTTCATTTGAAATGATAAATTGGCCAAATCCAAATGATGACTCTTCATACTACCCTTGCTATGAAGAACATTTAGTTGCACTCGAGATAAACTATCATGAAAATGTAGATATGCATTACCATTGATACTTAATCCATCCAATTCCTCCAATTGGTAATCACTTGGTAAAAACAACTGTCCTTTGTATCCGACGATGTCTCTCAGTTGAAGCCTATTACTTTTCAAATTGAAATTAACTTGAGTTGCGCCTTCCGGTTTGTCTTGAAACCATAGGTCATAATGAGACAAGTTGCCTGAAAAATGAAAATCACTTTGATCTATTAGCCCGCTAAAATCAATGACTTTAAAATCCTTGTCTGTTACATAAACATCAGCATGAAAATCGTGTAATCTATGAGCGTAATGTTTAAAACCAACATTGAGATCATCAATAAAAAACTCTCCTTTGGGCAGATAAGCAGACTCCGTAAAACTTCTGGCAGAAGCGTTGAAATGCATTCTCATGCTCCAGTCGTTGAGCTCCTCATCCAAAGACGCAGAATCAGATCCCGTGAGTTCAAACAAATCAACGTGCTTGCTATTGATATCCAATTTTGCAACTACAGGAATTGCAGTGTGATGGACAATGGCTGGCAAATCACTGATTGATCCCGTCATGTGAAAATCACTTTTCCCAATCTTCAAATCACAATGATCAATGTGACCGTAGTGACCATCAACCTTTAAATCAAAATCAAAATCATGAATGGGCAGCGGGTAAAGGGAATTGATAAATCTCAAATTTTCTACTTTCAATTCCGTATAATAAGATTCATTAAGCTTCTCAATGCTCTTTTCCGGATGTGTCAAATCTATTACATCATGAAAGTTCATGGTCAATAACACTTTTCCTTCCAAATCATAAAAATCCTTTAAACCAAAAAATTTTGTAATAAAGTTCAAATCAAAATCTGAATTCAGTTTTAAATTGATGTCCGGTTCTTCAAAATTTTTCACAACTAAATCACACGAAAAAACACCAACTTCAGGTCGCATTGAAAAATCACGCAAACCAAACTCCATTGTCTCCTGATTGTGTTTGGGACCATTTGTGAAGTATCCTGAAAATGAAAGATCATTCAACTCCTTCTCCACTTCGGTATTTTCTATAAATCCAGCTTGGCAGCCAAACTTGGCATCAATTGCTGGCATAGATCCATGAATACAACTCCCCAAAATTTTTGTTTCAAAAAATATCCTTCCTCTGTTCTCATACTTAGACAAAACCGAATCCAAATCTGATGGAGCAAGGGCAAGGAAAAGATCAAAGTTGGGCTTATTCCCTTCCAACTTGAGATCCAAAAAAACCTCACGACTGAAATCAATACTACCTGCCAAATCAAAGGTGGCCTTTTCTAGCTCAACGGAAGTGGAGTCAATGGTTAATAATTGACTTATCTTATTAAAATGAACATCCGTCTTCAATGCCAAATGTTTGTTTCTGAGAAAAGTCGAGTCGCCATTCATCAATAATGACATTTTAAAATGAGCATTCAAATCAAACAACGCCTCAACGGAATCAGTCTTAATGCCTGACTGAACATCATTCAAATACAAATCGATTCTCATACCGTTCTCCCTGTTCTCCTTGTTCAAATCAATATCTTTCAGAACAATAGATTTCAGCGATAGATGAAATTCCTCTTCAATGTCAGTTACTGGTTTTATAGGTTGAAAAGCATTGATAATATTAATTTCGTCTTCATTGTATTGAACCACATCACAATGACCTTGTTCTATGTGAACTTGATTGATTTCCATCTTACCACACAATATGGTCCACAGGTTAAACCCGATGTAAACATCATTGAATTGAGCAATGGGTTTAACTGTCAGATTCTTAGACTCATGGATGCGCAAGTCTTTTAAATCAATATCAATCAAAGGGAAATCTGAGATGAAATCGATTTCTGAATGATCAATAGAAACGTTCCCAACAAAATCTTCATTGGCCTTTTTTAGTAACTCTTGAACCAAGGAATTGTGCTGAAAATGAAGGATTACGATAACACTAATCAAAACAGCAATAGGAACTGTCAAAAGACATATTAATCCTAATCTCAACCATTTTGGAAACTTCATTGCCGCCATTCAAATCCGAAGATAATATGATAAACATCGTAATTAAAGGCATCAATGGAATTTGCGGATAAAATTTATTGTTTCAATCGTAAATTTTTATTTATCCTGTATTTTTTGATTAACCAAAACAAATCTTTCAGTGAATCCATATCTTAGAAACATGAAATGCATCAGCACATTCGAAGAATATCAGCTTACTTACCAAAAAAGCATTGAGCATCCCGAAAAATTCTGGGGAAACATTGCTCAATCCTTTACTTGGAAAAGGAAATGGGATACCGTTCTAACCGGAGATTTCTCTCACGCCCAAGTAAGATGGTTTGATGGCGGACAATTGAACATCACGGAAAATGCTCTCGACCGCCACTTAAAAGACAACGGTAATCAAATTGCCTTGATATGGGAAGCCAATAATCCCAATATACCTTCCCAAACATTCACCTACGCTGAACTGCATCATGAGGTATGCATTGCTTCAGAAATGTTGCGAAGAATGGGAGTCAAAAAAGGAGATCGAGTTTGCATCTACATGGGTATGGTTCCAGAGTTGACGATTGCGGTATTGGCTTGCGCCAGAATTGGCGCCATTCACTCCGTCATCTTTGGCGGATTCAGTGCCAAAAGCATCTCAGACCGCATTCAAGATGCACAAGCCCAATGGGTCATCACCATGGATGCTGCATTGCGAGGGAACAAGAGCATCGCCTTAAAGCCATTGGTAGATGAGGCCCTACAAGACACTAACACCGTTGAAAAAGTTCTGGTATACAACTACCTCAATACTATATATGAAGTAAAAGCCATCGACATCGATTGGAACACACTGAAGGAGGAAGTTGTTCAAGAAAACAACTTCCTTACACCAGCTGCAGCGATGGAAAGTGAAGATCCACTCTTCATTTTATACACCAGTGGTTCGACAGGAAAACCCAAAGGTGTGGTGCACAGCACAGCCGGTTACATGATTTGGACGGCCTATACTTTTTTGAATGTGTTTCAGTATGAGCCTGGACAAGTGCATTTCTGCACTGCGGATGTTGGCTGGGTTACTGGACATAGCTACTTGATTTACGGACCATTACTGAATGGTGCTACTACGGTGATGTTCGAAGGAATTCCCACCTATCCTGATGCTGGTAGATTTTGGGATATTGTCAAAAAACACAACGTCAATATTTTCTATACGGCACCCACGGCCATTCGCAGCTTGATGTCACAAGGCAATGAGTGGTTACAAGGAAAGGATTTGAGCAGTTTAAAAGTTTTGGGAACTGTTGGTGAGCCCATCAATGAAGAAGCTTGGCAGTGGTACCATGACGAAGTGGGGAAAGGCAAATGTCCAATTGTGGATACCTTTTGGCAAACTGAAACAGGAGGGATTATGATATCGTCATTGGCTGGAGTAACCCCTTCAAAACCAGTTTTTGCGACCCTACCCATGCCAGGAGTTCACCCTGTGTTATTGGATGAAAAGGGGCAAGAGATCATGGAGAATGACATTACCGGTAACCTGTGTTTCAAATCGCCTTGGCCATCAATGATTAGAACGACCTATGGTGACCATGAACGCTGCATCATCAACTATTTCAGCACCTATCCTGGATACTATTTCACGGGAGACGGAGCATATCGAGATGAGCAAGGAATGTATCGATTAACAGGCCGAGTGGACGATGTATTGAATGTCAGCGGGCACCGCATTGGAACAGCCGAAGTTGAAAACGCCATAAACCACACGCCTGAAGTCATCGAAAGTGCCGTTGTAGGATATCCGCATGATATCAAAGGACAAGGCATTTTTGCCTTTGTTATTTGTGACAACCATCATCAAATCAACATTGCGGAAAAAAAATTAGAAATACTACAAACCGTTTCGCAACAAATAGGAGCCATCGCCAAACCAGATCAAATCTTGATTGTTGCGGGCTTACCCAAAACCCGAAGCGGGAAAATCATGCGCCGCATTTTGCGCAAAATAGCTGAAGGAGAATATGAAGCCATTGGAGACACGACATCTTTGCTGGACCCCAACGTGGTGACTGAAATTATTGCAACAATAAAAAAATAAGGTCGTAAATAGATTACGATGAAGGTTCAGATTTTTGAAAAAAATTAAAATGATGAATCCTATCGTAAACAAAAAAATGATGCAAGAGGTAGTAGGTCTACCTCCTGTTACACAACATGAGTTGAAGTGGTCCAGCAACGATGGCACATTACACAAAACAGCCATTATTGACTTAAAGAAGCATTTTGTTGCGCAGAATGGCTCCGTAATTTTCTTGAAACAAATTTGCTCCACCCTCATTCCTGAGAAGAACTTTTGCAAAACCATCGAGCAATACTGGATGCGAAAAAAAGACCATTGGGTCAGCATTCCAGAACAACAACTTCAACCTGTATCGCGCTGGGAATATTTGCCCTTTGAAGCGCCTGACTTTGCGTTTTAATCTTCCAAAAATCCGAACTTACCAGCGTTGTAGTCGTTGATGGCTTGGCGGATCTCATCCTCCGTGTTCATCACAAATGGTCCATAACTCACGTAAGGCTCATTCAAAGGCTCTCCGCTTAAAAATAGTAGGGTGGATTTTCGATTGGCCTTGATAACAATGTCACCTGGCTCGTTTTTCAATTGCACATAGTGATTCTCCGGAACGTTTTGTCCATTCACCTCCACTTGTCCATCTACCAGCAGCATGCCTGAATTGAAATGCGCGGGAACCTCAAAGTCGGCAACCCCTCCTTCATTCAAATGAATGTCATACATGTGAATGGGCGAAAATGTCGATGCTATTCCCTGAGTTCCTTTAAACTCTCCGGCCACCACATACACATCACCTGCATTGTCTTTTAATTCAATTCTTGGCTTGTCCTGATGCACAATACTCTGGTACTTGGCAGGAGTCATCTTGTGCTTTTTGGGAAGATTGA
Organism: Flavobacteriales bacterium; assembly: GCA_947442505.1. Classification (GTDB taxonomy): domain Bacteria; phylum Bacteroidota; class Bacteroidia; order Flavobacteriales_D; family Sanyastnellaceae; genus CAMCTV01. Next base: position 29,257 of record CANEVR010000002.1, read on the forward strand.
TCCACAACTGAATCATTTCGAAAGCTCCGCCAGAACGGTTAAAAGTCTGCTCATGGTATTCTTTGTGCAAAACACCTCCGCCCGCTGTCATCCATTGTATATCACCAGGTCCAATGATTCCATGATTGCCTTTGCTGTCATGGTGCTCGATAGAGCCCTTATAAGCAAATGTCACAGTTTCTATCCCGCGGTGAGGATGCACGCCCACACCTTGCGAAATATCTGAAGGAGGAAAGTTTACCTCTGCGTTAAAATCCAACAAAAAGAAAGGCGACATGCGGTCTTCAAAACCTTTTCCGCCCGGATAAAAATTCATCACCTTAAAACCATTACCCACCATGTGACGATTGGTCGGTGCAAATACACCCTCCACTCCTCTACCAGTGGATAAAGTGTTCTCAGATTCATCTGGATTATCAGCCTGTGCATTGAACCATTTGGTAGCGAATACAGCAGCCAATCCACCCAAGAGTCCTCGTTTTAAAAATTTCTTTCTATCCATGCCCACGAAGATAATTTTTTTTTGTTTCAACGACCAACATCAAAAAAAATAGCCCATACCTTTGAACATGGACATCAGCATCAATACACCCGCACTATGGACCTTTGGCACCTCGTTGGTTATTTTCTGCGCTTCATTATCACTTTCCTTACTGGAGCTCATCAGCTCAACCAAAAGTCTTGAAATCGAACTCAGTGATATGCAAGACCTTGACGAAAGCATCGTTGACAACATTAAAAACATGCGCTTTTAGTACAAAATTTCCGACTGCCTGTATCCAGCAAAAATTCCTAAGCCATTCTTTACGTTGCTGTAAACAATTGTAGGCTCTGCAAAAGGTCCGTAACTGATATTTTCCATTGTTTTGTGGAATCGATAATAATCCTCAGAGCAGTGAATGACAATTGCTTTGTGAAAAACATTGGTGCTATCGTCGCCAGAGAAACTGGATTCACTGATGATGCTTTCTTCATCGTCTCCTGAATCAAACGCATGCCATACATTACTGGACTGGTACCATGTTGCCGCAACAAAAGGATCATCCCATTTCTGGTAATGGATAATACGATAGTACGGTTCTTCTGAATCAAGATTTCCCAATACTGTTTCAAATCGATATGTCACATACTGAAGATCCAAGTATTGGTTGTTTTCATTTACCTCAGTAATCCGTTCAAATGAAGCAGATCGTATATCAGATTGAAAATACGGTATCGTTGTTTCTGCTGAGGCTTGTGTACCGTCAGGAGTTTGAATAGTTAGTGAATACGATTCACCCGGAATGAGCTCAAATCCTTGAACTGGTAATTCATAATACTGCGCATTGGCATTAAAAGAAAAATCCCGAGAAAACCCGCTGCCCGAGAGCACCACATGTGCATCTTGTATCATTTTCCCCTCATTGACACCATTGCTAAATACTGGATCGGACCAACGCAAATATGCGCGTACTGTATCGGTATCATCAGAAATATAACAGGACACTGTGATTTTCTGCTCTACTTTGGGCAATGGAATATCGGCTTCTTGCTCGCAACCGGAAACCACTATCCATGCAGCTATGATGAGGTAATAGAATTTTCTCATTGTCTTAAAATTGATAGTTCCATGAAATGGATGGGATAACGGGGAATAAAGAAATTTGGCTCAAATAGTTTCGACCTGAAGATGTAGACCTAATCTCATAGAAGAATGGATTTCTCCTGTTGTAAGCGTTGTACAAACCCACCTCTATGGTTCGTTTTGCTCGTTCCAATTGTTTGTGAAATTGTAATGCAATATCCAATCGATGATAAGCAGCCATCCTAAAGCTATTCTTCTCTCCAAAATCTTGTACACCTGTATCGTAATATCCCGGCACACCCCATTGATCTCCGAATCCACCTGCGAAACCACTTATACTATTGGGATCGTGTGTCAAAACATTATAATTGGCATTGGGTAATGTGATGGCCTGACCTGTTCCATATACCCAAGTTCCTGAAAAAGTAATATTCTCTGAAACCTCGTAGATTGCTACCGCAGAAAAATCGTGGCGCCTATCATATCTCGCAAAGAAAGGCTTTCCATTGTTCAATGCATCAAATTGCAACTTGGTCCATGATAGTGTGTATCCAATCCATCCGGATAACTTCCCCGTTGGCTTTTGCAACAACAATTCTGTTCCGTACGACTCTCCCTTTCCACTGGTTACATTGTCTTGCCAGGAGATTTCGCTATCCTCTTCTAGCACTCCTGTATTGAGAAAACTTGCTCCCTCCTTGTAACTGAGAACGTTGTTCATCTTCTTGTAATAACCTTCCAAGGTAATGCTCCAATCTTGCTTCGCAAAATCCTTGGTGGTTCCCAAAGCCCATTGATCAGCGCGCATGGGACTTACGTTCTCCGTTGCAGGAACCCATAAATCAGTTGGCAATCCGATACCCGTATTTGACAACAAATGCATGTATTGATTCATTCGAGAGTATCCTCCCTTTACACTCCAATGCTCATTGATCAAAAAGCGAGCATTCAGTCTGGGCTCCCATCCCCAATATGCATTGTCTTTCATGACAAAATTACTCAAGCGGTATCCCAGATTCAATTTCAATTGATCGGACAATTTCATCTCGTCTTCTATGTACCAACCATTCTCAAAAGATTTGTACTCTTCTTTGGCAGACAAATCCCCCTCTACAAATTCGCCTTTTACCACCACTGCACTGGGTGTAAAATGGTGCTTAATGGAACTTACACCCAATTTCATCTGGTGGCGATTGCTTAAAGCATAATCAAAATCATGTTTCAATGTCCAATCTTGGATACCGCTGCCATAACTCAATGAAAAAGTCTCCACACCATTCTCTTTGGTCTGTGAACCTATATCAAACAAATACTTGGAATAAATCAAAGAAGTATTGCTAAACAATTTCTCATTGTAAATATGATTCCAGCGCAATGTTCCTGTTCGATTGAACCATTGGAGATAGGCTGACTCCTGATCGCCAAATTCACTCCAAGGGCGGTAATAAAATCTGTCCTTACCCGTATATCCGCTCAAGTACAATCTGTTGTTTTTATTGACAACCCAATTCACTTTGCCGTTCAAGTCATAGAAATAATATCCTGCCTTGGCATCCCTGGGTAAAAATGGATAAATGAGGGCATCGATGTATGTTCTCCTTGCGCTCAATAAATAAGAAACCTTTCCTTTAACGAGCGGCCCTTCGAGCATTAACCTTGCTGCAATGAGACCAAAACCAGCTTCGCCCTTGAATTTCTTCTTATCTCCATCTTTCATTTGCATGTTCAACACGGAGGATAATCTACCACCATACCTGGAAGGGAAACCACCTTTGATCAGCTCCACGGACTTCAATGCATCGCCATTAAATGTGGAGAAAAATCCGAACAGGTGATTGGCATTGTATACGACTGCATCATCTAAAATAATGAGGTTCTGATCTGGACCGCCACCCCTAACGTAGAAACCAGAACTTCCTTCACTGCCTTTTTGTACGCCTGGCAATAACTGAATTACCTTTAACACATCTTTCTCCCCCAAAAGAACTGGTATCTTCTTGATTTGATCAACTGGAATTTCGATGGTTGACATCTGTGTCTGTTCCGCAGTATTCAAATAACGGTTCCCTTCAATAACCAACTCCTTTTGAATCTCAGCCAACCCCATTTCCACATCTTGGCGCAAATCACCTTCCTTAATAAATAAGACAACTTCCTTGTGTCCTAAAAAACGAAAAACAACTTCAGCCGGCAATGTTTTAAATTGCAACGAATAAAATCCATATCCATTGGTTGTTGTTCCCTCCTGTTGTGCGGGACAAAACACAATAACCCCTGGCAGCAACTCGCCACTTCCAGCTTCTGTGATGGTTCCTGAGATCGTATACTTGGCTTGTGCAATGACCTGCGTCAAACCAATGAAAAAACATGCTAACAATAATAATCTTGACTTCATAAGCGTGTCATGAACGGTAAAACCAAAAAATTATTTCATTGAATGTGCATCCAATCAATCCGGTTCGCCATCATCATCTGATCCCAATTCTGGCAAAATATTCTTCACCTCCTCTTGAGGCAGACTGTCCACATTTTTCAGTTTTCGTCGAATAGCATTAGTTCGTGTACCCAGCAATGTATCGATATTCTCTCCGGCAGCAGCAATGTTCTTTTGGGCACGTTCCAGCAGACCACCAAATTTATCAAACTCTGTCTTCACCGCGCCCAAGAGTGACCATACCTCACTGCTGCGCTTTTGCAGACTCAATGTTCTAAATCCCATTTGCAAACTATTTAAAATGGCGGCCAACGTAGTTGGGCCCGTCACAATCACCTTGGTCTCTCGTTGCAGATATTCCAATAAATTGGATCTCCTGATAACTTCGGCATAAATACTCTCGAATGGCAAAAACAAGATGGCAAAATCCGTGGTATTTGGTGGATCAACATATTTATCTTTAATGTCCTTTGCCATTTTCTTGATGGTGTTCTCTAGATTTTTATTGGCAGCGTCAATGGCACCAACCTCACCACTATCATAAGCATCTACCAATTGATCATAAGCATCCTTGGGAAACTTGGCATCAATGGGCAAATAAACGTGAGATTGTTGATCATCACGTCCAGGTAATTTTATAGCAAATTCAACCAAGTCATTGGAACCTTCTTTGGTCTTTACATTGGCTGCATATTGATCCGGTGCCAAAATCTGCTCAAGCAACATTTCCAATTGCACCTCACCCACTCCTCCTCTGTGCTTCACATTGCTCAACACTTTCTTCAATCCGCCAACATCCTGTGCTAAGGTCTTCATTTCCCCTAAACCTTCTTGAACGGATTTCAAATTGCTCTCTACTGCAGCAAAAGACTGTGTCAAACGATCATTCAAAGTCTTTTGTAGCTTCTCATCCACCGTTTCCCGCATGGCCTCTAATCGCTTTTCTGTTTTATTGACCAAATCATCAAACTTTTCCTTCTGGTGATCCGTAAATCCTTTAAAGTTCTTTTCAAATTCATCCTTAAACATCTTGAATTCCCCTTTGACCGTATCCAGCAACTCTTTGGACAATCTTTGATTCTGATCAGAAAAAATACGCAATGCGTCATTTAACTCTTGACGATTGTCTTTTAACTGCTTGGACAACTCCTCCCGATTGTCACGGGATTCACTTTTGACTGTCGACTCTAGGCGGTCCATGGCGCCTTGCAGCTGATCAGCCGAAAGACTGGATGAAGACGTCTTTCCACCCTTGATCACCAAAAAAATCAATACGGCATTCAGTCCAAGAATCACCCATAAAACCCATTGTGCATTTTCCATCATGATAAATTTATCAACCAAAATTACAGCCCATTATTGTTGATCTGCCAAGGTTTGTTTCAACACCTTCACAAAAACATCAACAGGCTGTGCGCCGGAAAGTGCGTATTTGCTGTCAAAAACAAACAACGGAACCCCTCGGATATTGAATTGTTGAGCCGTATACAAATCATCTTCCATCTTACTCATCCATTGAGAATCGGAAAGAATATCTGCTGCACTCACATCTAAAATACCGACTTGCATCAAGGCTTGATCCAAAAAAGCCATGTCAGCCAAATTCTGATTCAACAAAAAATGACGTTCAAAGAACACCTGTTTCAATGCATCGCCTTTTCCCAATGATTTGGCATACTGCAGCAACAAATGACAAGATAGGGTATTGAAAACCTTGGAGGTAGCCAACTGCATTTTCAACCCTGCATCAGATGCCATTTCAGAAACATTATCCATCATTTGTTGAACCTGAGACAAACTCATGCCTTTCTTTTCAGACAAATGCTCGGCAATACCTCGACCCTCGTCTTCACGGTTAATCAAAGGATCCAACTGAAAACTATGCCAAGTAAAATTGACATGCTCGAGACCAGTTTCTTGCAAAGCCTTCATCAAATGGGCTCTACCAATATAACAAAACGGACAAGCAACATCAGACCATATGTGTATTTCCATTTGGCGAAAGTAAAAAAAAAGGCCCTCCAATTGGAGGGCCTTCTTTCGGCACCAAGTAAAACTAACAAAACCTATTTGGATACCATTAATTTCAAGGACTGGACGTTTCCATTGTTCTTGAAAATAAGTTGATACATTCCTGATGGAAGCACTTCATTCATTGATAAATCCTTCACCAACTCTCCTTCACAAACCACTTGCTCTTGGTGAACCATCTTTCCTGTAACATCAAGGATAACTACATCGAAAGTACCTTCAACATTGGACAATGCAATACGTACATTGTTTCCATCAAAAGGATTTGGATATGCAGCATACACACCTGATGCGTTGTCTTTAACAACAACCACTTCATCATTGTTCTCCAATGTTGGCATACCTGCAGCACCAAGTGTTCTCACGCATCCCAATGTTGAGAAATCAGAAACAGATACATTATCCGAATGTTTTGACTGAATTCTTACATCATAACGTTGACCAGTGGTTATTCCGCTAACGGCATTCAAAGCCAAAGTTCTTGATCCACCTAGGCTACCGTTAACTACTGAAGGCAAACCAACAGTTGGATACTGCAAGGTGAATTCCCACTGATAACGTGATGTTCCACATACGGAACGGTTGGTTGCGATAGCGTTGTAAACAGGATTTTTGTACGCTGGGCACTGATCCGTAGAACGTACGGTCAAAGCCGCCTCAGAACTCAAAGTGAAAGATGCTGCATTTTGAGCCACCGCTGTAACAGTTACAGGATTTCCAAATGCATCAGTCAATGAATAAGTGACATCCACTGAAACATACTTCGTTTGTGTTAGGCCTGTGAAATTAGCACCAACAATTTTACCCAATTGACAAATCGTAGTATTCACATTTCCACCGATGGTGAAGGACCACTCAGGGCTTCCTTGCATTGTTGCATCGGCCCAACGGTTTACAGTATAGGCAATGGCACCACTACGAAATCTGGCTTTGAAGTTTTGACAAGTCGACGTGTAATTGTTTGTGTAACCGGTGTAAGGTCCAATATCAGTAGTACTTGGATTCAAATTGCTAATGGTCAAAACACATGCACCAGGAGCAGCATTGTTATTGCTCACACAAATGGCGTAAGTATTGCCCGGAGTTAATCCATCAAAATACAACACTTCATTTCCAGCGTCAGTTGAACTACCTAAAGCTGCAACATGTACGTCGTCTTCGCTAACCAATGGGATCAACTCTGTTGTAGCACCTGCAACGAAATCATACAATGCCAAATCATTGTCATCTTGAACTGCAGTGGAACCTTTTAACGCAATACGAACCGCATTGGCTGTAGCATTGAATGTATACCAAGCATCATTTCCTGTTCCAGCGGATTGCACGGAATTGGATGCTGAAGCCAAGTTAACATTGATTGAAGTTTGAACACCTGTTCCATACTGACCAACAGATACAACGTTGGTAGCAGCAGAATAATCATCTGCACAAATGGCTACAATACCATCACAGTTCTCATCTGCAGCATTACCGCATACTTCTGAAGCATTGGTATTGATTGAAGCACTATTGTCATTACAATCTGAATTATTCAATGAATATCCAGAAGTTGGAACTGCGCACAAAACTTGGGCATTACCTGCTCCCTGACCATCTCCATCTGCATCGACATAATAAGTCAAATTCAAGCAGCATGCAGAGCAACTTCCATATACATCATTCTTCACTGTTCCTGTCGCACTTTGACGATTGGCATAGTTGGCATAATCCGTTACAGGGGCACATGTTCCACCATTTTGCATATCATCTATTAGATTTTCTTGAGATGCAAAACCATCTACCATGTACTTATACTCCACATTGCCAGCAGCTAAATTCACAGTAACAGTATAAATTCCGTCTGAATCAGCATCTGTCATGGTATTGTATGTTTCAGCTCCGCACCATCCGCACCAAGGACCTGTTACATGCACTGTAGAATATGCACCTGCGCAAGCCATATCAACATTGAATGTTGTAGCATACAAACAAGAACCATCGGTATAGGTGGCAATTGGATTAAAATTAACTGCTGCTGCATCGATACAACCAGGTACACCTTGCTCGCAAGCAACACATCTTCCATAAACATCATTGAAAGTTGATCCAACAATTCCTTGACGATTGGCGTAGTTTGCATAATCGGTTACAGGAGCACATGTTCCACCATTTTGCATGTCATCAATCAAGTTTTCTTGAGAAGCAAAACCATCTACCATGTACTTGTATTCCACATTGCCTGCAGCCAAGTTTACTGTAACGGTATAGATTCCATCAGCATCAACATCTGACATGGTATTGTATGTTTCAGCAGCACACCAGCCACACCATGGACCAGTAACATGCACTGTAGAATATGCACCTGCGCAAGTCATGTCCACGTTGAAAGTGGTAGCATACAAGCAAGAACCATCATCAGTAGTAGCCGATGCGTTGTAATTCGCTGCTGTATTATTGGTACAACCAGGAACTGAAACAGGCGCGCAATTGGTGCAAGAACCAAAGCAAACCACATCCAATACAGTTGCAGAAGTAACAGAAATCGAACGATTGGTGTATCCATTATTGGTTACTGTGCATGATGAACCTTCTGTCAATTGCTCTTGACCAGCCCAGTTATCATAAGAAAACTTGTATTCATAAGCCACACCAGATTGCAACGATACAGTTGCTTCCCAAATTCCATCAGCATTGGCATCAGTCATGGGTGTGCAGTTTCCGCACCAGCTGTTGAAGGTTCCATTAACCTCAGGTGTAGTGAAACCAGTCACTTGAGACATGTTCACTTTGAAAGTTACGTTGTAGTATGGAGCAACTTGAGAACAAGCTACGCACGCACCCCAACAAACTGGATCTAAAATAACATCACCTGAACCGACGGTTAAAATGCGATTGGTATAGCCAAAGTTGGTCACTGTGCAAGATGTTCCTGCAATCAAAGATTCAGAAATATTCCAGTTGTCAGCAGCAAATTTGTACTCATATGATCCTGGAGCCAAAGCTATGGTCACTTCATAAATTCCATCACTATTGGCATCAGTCATTGGGTTAGAAGCAGGATTCCATCCATTGAATATTCCACCCAATTGAACTTGTGTATATGCAGATGTTACCTGACTCATATCCACTTTGAAAGTAACATTGTAAGTGTTGGCTGGGCAAGCCGAACATCTTCCGTAAACATCATTGGCAGTGGTACCCACTACAATCTGACGATTGGCGTAATTGGAATAATCAGTTACAGGTGCACAAGTACCACCGGCTTGCATGTCATCGATCAAATTCTCTTGCGCAGCCCAGTTGTCTACCATGTATTTGTATTCCATGTTACCAGCAGCCAAATTCACTGCTACAGTATAAATTCCATCACTATTGGCATCGGTTAAAACATTGTAAGTTTCGGCACCGCACCAATTACACCATGGACCTGTCACGTAAACGTTGGTAAATGTTCCAGCACAAGACATATCAACGTTCAACGTTGTTGCAAATAGACATGAACCATCGTTGGTAGTGGCAGCAGGGTTGTAATTTGATGCTGATGCATTGGTGCAACCAGGAACAGCAACAACACAAGCAGAACAAGAAGCATAACATACAGGATTCAATACTGTATTACCGGTAACATTGATTACGCGATTCGTAAAACCACCACCAGTAACGGTACATAAAGAGCCTTCAGTCAATTGCTCTGAACCGGCCCAGTTGTCGTGCGCAAATTTGTACTCATAAGAACCTGCTTGCAAGGAAACGGTAACTTCCCAAATTCCATCATTATTAGCATCCGACATTTGAGTGCAGTTTCCGCACCAGCTGTTGAAAGTTCCGTTCAACTCTGGAGTAGTAAATCCAGTAGTTTGAGTCATGTCTACCTTAAAGGTCACATTGTAATAAGGCAAAACCGCGTTGCAAGCAACACAAGCTCCCCAACAAATTGGATCCAAAACTTGACCTGTATTGGTCACCGTGATGGTTCTGTTGGTGTAACCAAATTCTGTAACAGTACATGCAGAACCTGCTGTTAAGTTCTCTTGAATGGTCCAGTTGTCCGCAGCAAATTTGTACTTATAAGTACCTGGCGCCAAACTAATGGTTGTTTCATAAACCCCATCACTGTTGCCATCTGTCATGGCGTTTGCAGGTGGATTCCAGCCATTGAATTCTCCAGCCAATTGCACTTGCGTATAGGCTGAAGTCACATTGGCCATATCTACTTTGAATGTAACGGGGTAGACTGTAGTGCAAGCACCACAATTGCCCCAACATACTACAGGTAAAACGACATCGGAAGATACATTAATCAATCGATTTGTAAAATTCCCCGAGGTCACCGTACAAGACGAACCAGGAGTTAGATTTTCCTGACTACTCCAGCCATCTGCAGTGAACTTGTATTCATAAGAACCACTATTCAATGGGATGGTGATTTCCCAAATATTGTCACCGTTGGCATCAGTCATGGCAGCACAAGGGCCACACCAGTTGTTAAACGTTCCATTCACGTTGGCCACCGTAAAGGCAGGCGCATTGGTCATGTCGACCCTAAAGGTGACATTGAATGCCATTGCCATGATGGAACTCAGGGCAATCAGCATCGTTGTGATTAGGTATTTTTTCATAGATTTTTGTTTTGGTTTCTATCGCTAAAATAACATTATTGTCAATAAAACAAAAAGTATTTTTGTATTTCTTACAATAACTCAAGAAAATTCAAAAAAAAGAGGCGCTTTGACCTCTCATTTCATCGGTTTATTTGAACTTTTAAGACAACCCGATCAACACCTCCTCCCACTTCTAAATAATATTGCCCATTCAACATGGTTGAGGCCTCCACAAATAAGATGGTAGATCCCGCACCAATCAGTGTGTATTTCAACAAAGCCCCTTTGCTATCCCAACATCGTACATCCTTATTCTCCTTCAATAATCCTTTGTACTGCAGCACAACAATATCCAAAGATCCATCATATCTAACATTCCAAAGATTAACTTCCTTTGACTGCGCAATACCCACTGCTGGATTATAGGTAGTCACAGCTTCTGTCACCGATGTTACTTTGGCGGCATTCTTTACTCCATAAAAAGTTGGTCCTACTGCATAAGGGTATGCACTATTCCAATTTTCATCTACCGTGCAGAAATAAGCATAAGTTCCGTTGGGATACTCGGGAGTCACGCAAAAACGACCATTGTGCGCATCCAAATAGTCGGGAGCGTTGACTTGTGATACAAATTCATAATCTTCGCGATATTGGCCCAATGGATAGGTTCCGCTCACTGCGGGACCATCAGTTACATCTGTTCCATCAGCATAATGCGTTCTCATTGTAATGTCTCTCAATTGATAAGACGACTTCATCCGAACTACACCACCTGTTCCATCTGTATTCAAATAACCATAGGCTCCATAAATGGGAAATCCATCATAGGCAAAACCTATCAAAGGTGAATGGTCATTAGGATTAATGACATACAGACCATCTGCGTCATACAAACTGCAAACGGAAGAAATGGTTACCAAGTCGACGTCAAAAGCACTGGGATTTTGATGGTGATGGTAATTCCCCATAGCTGGATGTCCCTTGGCGCAATCGAATCCTGCTCTCTCCGCTACAATGGCATCTCTGTTCCAAACACCCTGCCCAGGAGGCCCTTGAATCGGTCCACCTCCTTCAGCTTGGGTATTGTTGTTCCAAGACACTCCATCCCTGTAGTCAAATAATGCAACGCCATTGATAAAGACGCCAATGTTCCCTCCGTTTGTCGGTGTAGACGTTCCAGTATTCTGAGTCGGATTCAACGGAAACTTGAAAATGGCATTTTGATCTGTAGCTAGCGATGGATTTCCATCCAAGAAAGGTCCAGTCACATATGAAGGTATACCATTGGTATGGACATACACCCAATTGTTTGAATATTGAACTTGTTGAACATTGGCAGCCACATTGTCTGCAATGGGCGTAGCGTTGCCCTGTAAATAGTGACTACCCATGAGTCCCTGATCGTTAATAAGCCATTGGGTAATAGCAGGGTTTGTCTGCGCTGTTGTTGCACTATTTAACAATAATACACCAACCAAAAAAGATAGGAATTGTTTCATTCAATTATTCTTACAAAGGTGAATACATAAAGTCTTGAATAACCACCTCATGCTTTAAATCATTGATTGGACCCACTGACTGAAAAGGCAAAGTCCACAGATTCATTCGCGTATTCGTGTGATTTCCGGGTGCTGGAATAACGATGGGATTCGACGCTTGACCTCCGTCATACTTGATTCGCGGTGGATGATTCAAATTGAAACTCCACTCACTAATGGTCTCTCCTGAATTTCCCTTTCCCTTGAAACTTTTCCAAGAAATCAAAGTAGGTGTCCATTCAAATTGATGTGTGGTTACGCCAGTCAAAATTGAAGGGGCAATGTCCATCTCTCTTGTTCGTTCGGGGTAAAAGGCACCAAAACTCACAGGTTGAACAGAATAGGTCAAAGGTGTGGTGCTGGCTGCATCACCCCATTTCGACAATTCAATATCCACTTCGCTATTTGCCTGAGTGAAAAACGTACTATCATCCCAAGTGAAAAGTCCCAACACGACATTCTCTGCGAAAGTAATTGGGTCGGTCTGTATCACCCAAGTGTATGTTCCATATCCCATGGTGTCCTGAGAAATAACCTCTGATGAATACCAAATCTCATTGCGCTTGTCAATGGTCAAATGGAGATAGCCTTTGTCATCCACCCACACATCGTCATAAAACGGTGAGAAATAATTGGGACCAGGACCAACGGGCTGATTGCTCGATTTCACATCCCAAATGCGACCAGCAAAGTGCACCTCATCACCTTTTCGTCCCAAAACATCATTGGGATCTGACTGTTTACAGGCACACAACAAAACAATGATCAAATACAATGATCCATTTTTCAATTTGTCTTTCATGGCAACAATATATTTAGTTCTTGACCCCCCACCATGATTCTAAATTCCCCTGGCTCGAAAACGGGTAGTGCATCTTTTCCAATAAACTCGAAATCTTTCTTCTCTAAATAAAACTTGATTTCCTTTTCTTCGTTTGCACCATAAGACAACTTCTGAAAACGTTTCAATCGCTTAACATGAGGTGTAACAGATGCCACGACATCTTGAACATACAACAAAGTGGCCTCATCCGCTAAGTGGTCACTGTTGTTTTTGATTTTCATGGAAATCATCACCTCCCAAGTACCATCTCCTTTGGTCTTTTTATCAACATTCAAATCCTTGTATTCAAATTTCGAATAAGAAAGACCATGACCAAAGGTCCACTGGGGTTGAAAAGCGTTATTCGCAAATTGTGTATCTAAGGTCTCCGTGTACTTGTGATCATAAGTCAACAGTGTATTGGGATATTTAGGATAAGTAAAAGGCAAACGACCTGAAGGATAAACCTCTCCACTCATCAATTTAACCAATGCGTCAGCACCGTGTTCTCCTGGCTGATACACCATCCAAATGGCGTCAAAAAATGGTTCAATTTCCGCTACCAAACGTGGTCTGTTCTCAGCCAATATCAACACCATCGGCACTCCTTCCTTTTTTAACTCTTTTACCAACTTCGCAAACTCAATTTGTTCTTTTTGCAAAGTCAAATCATCGATATCACCTGGTTTTTCTGTAGAGGGCATTTCACCTAGACAAAGAAAAATAACATCCGACTTTTTGATAGCCTTCTTGTTTAAAGACTTTGGATTAAAACCAGACTTCCAACTTGCGTCTGTAAATGTCTGTCCTCCATTCCAAGCTTGAATGGCTTCAATGATGGTATTCTTGCTGGTGTCATCCCATTGCGGATCCAGTCCCTGCCAAGTTCTTGACCAAGCTCCATTGAGCATAACCATATTATCCGCAGCAGGACCTCCAACATACATTTTTTTGCCTGCACTCAACGGAAACAATTCATTCTCATTCTTCAAAAGTGTAATAGAAGACAACGCCGTTTTCAAGGCTATCTTCTGAAATTTTTCACATCCAAAATTCGGATAGTCCAATTTACCCATGGGATGTTTCATGATGCCCAATTGGTATTTCATGTACAAAATGCGTCTGACGCTTTGGTTGATTCTGTCCTGAGATATTTTTCCTTCTTTCACCAATTCAATCAACAAACGCGTAAACTCAAAATCATTGGGAACCATGCACATGTCAATACCCGCAACCACAGCGAGGTAAACAGCTTCCTTCAAGTCATGGGCAACACGGTGATTCTTTTCCAACTTTATAATGTCTTCCCAATCCGTGACCGCCATTCCTTTGAACCCCATTTCATTCCGAAGCAATTCAACCAAAATTTTGGGATTGGCATGAACAGGAATTCCATTGATCTCACCACTGTTGATCATTACAGAAACAGCTCCTGCATCAATGGCTGCTTGAAATGAAGGTCTATAAATTTCTCTAAGTTCTATATCAGACAAGATAGATGGTGTGCGGTCTTTTCCCGTTCTTGCTCCGCTGTAACCCAAGAAGTGCTTCATGCAAGCTGCAACATGTTCATCATCAATTCCAACCTTTCCATACACCCCTTGGTAGCCTTCAACGGCTGCTCTACCCATGGTGCTGCACACATAGGGATCTTCCCCATACGTTTCAAAGAAACGAGACCACAATGGGTTGCGTCCCACATCTAACACCGGAGAGAAGTTCCAAGGCATTCCAGCCGCCCTTGTTTCATAGGCTGTAATTCCAGCAGCATAACGGACCAAACTTGGATCAAACGAAGCGGCTTGTCCCAGTTGCTGGGGAAACAAGGTTGAACCCAAAACGTAGTTGGCGCCATGAATGGCATCAATACCATATAAAACAGGGATCTTTAATCTTGACTGAGACTGAACTTCCTGTTGAATAGCACCAATCAACTGGTGCCAATGATCACGTGTGTATGCATGTCCTCCGCAATTCAAAACAGATCCGACATGCCAGTCGATAATGGCCTTGCGCAACTTATTGGGCTCAATGTGATGCGGTTCAACCAATTTGAAAACTTCTCCCTCACAAACCACATCCAAATTGATCTGCGTCATCTGACCAACTTTCTCTTCAATTGTCATTTGAGACAACCACATTTCTACCGAATCCTTCCAGGCCTGATTGGACCAGAGAGCGCCACTGGACTGACTCCAAACCGCGCCACAAGCCAGTTGCAGTAATAGCGCAATAAAAAATGACTTATTGTTGTTCATACCTTATCCACTTGATGTTATCAATACCAATATTTCCTTCTGACTCTAAAGTGAAAATCATTTGTTTGATTGCTGAGATGTCAAGACCCGGATTCTGTTTTAAAATCATGCTCAATGGAATCACCATCTTTCGCCATTCGGCATCAATTGTATTTCCTTTCACAAATTGCGGATAAAGACCCACCCAAGATTGATTGCCTGAAAAATCCTCCAAACCTATAGCACCTGGCAAACCAGCCTTTAAATCTCCAGCAAAACTCTTTACTTCCAATTGCAGAGCCGCCTGATTCTCCAAACCCGTCAAATCCTTTCCAGACCAGTTGTCCCAACCTATTCCCAATCCCATCCATGGGCAATTTGCAGCTTGTTTGTTCCATTGCAAATGCAGAAAATGATTGGCTGCAACCTCATCATTCTTCACCGTTATGCATTGGGGGCTCTGTGTGAACCAAACATCACCATTCATTTGTTCACTCCAAACATCGGTGGCGTAAAATCCCTCAAAAATGGTCTGCTCATCGGCGTTCATTTCTTCATACAAACCGATGGGCTTCACTTGCACACAAGACACCCAG
The DNA here is from genome assembly GCA_947442505.1 of Flavobacteriales bacterium. Classification (GTDB taxonomy): domain Bacteria; phylum Bacteroidota; class Bacteroidia; order Flavobacteriales_D; family Sanyastnellaceae; genus CAMCTV01. Next base: position 45,060 of record CANEVR010000002.1, read on the forward strand.
GTCAACGCAGCTATTATGTACAATGCAATTCTCATGGTGCTAATGGACTGCCTTCTGTAAAAATGACATAATCAATGGCCGTCTCAGAATAACCACTTGCGGGGTTGGCCAGGAAAAGCATGGATACCTGAAAAAGTTTATTGGGCTCATGTATAGCATTTCCGTCAGGGGCACTCTCTACTCCATTGACCAATGATTTGATATCGTTGTATTTTAATGAAACCAAACGCCATCCATCCGGTCCGCCTTTGATTTCAATGGCGTACATATCTTCAGAACCCGCTGTGAATGAACCATCCTCATTGTCATCTTCCATAAAACGCAACAGCAATACACCATTGTCATACTCCGCTGGCTTTTTCATTAGCATGTTGAAATAAACATTGTTTGCATTTGAAGACAAGGGGTAATGACTCAAATCATAAGCAGATGCGGGAATATCAATCATTCCAATCAACCAATCCCATGTTACAGTTCCTCCCATGCTATACGCACGCTGACCCTGAGGGATATCACCTGAATTCAATAAGCCGAAATTCATGTTCTGACCAGATTGAATAAAGCTCTGCCAAGATGGATTTAATCCCATCTCGAAATCGGACAACAAGAATCCATTGTTGACTTTTGGTGCAACAATGTAAACAGTATCTCTCAAAGTGTCGGGTTGATTTTCTACTGTCAATTCAACAGCACACCACTCTGATCGAAACATAGGAAAGAATGTTGTCTCCCCTTTCCAATCAAAGGCCACCAAGGATCCAAATTCCTTTTGCTCTTTGTGCGCACCTGAGGTCAAACCTTTGATACCAATGGTCCAATCTACTCTTTTTGAAAAACCCGCGGTAAACAATACGCTTTCACCTGAGGCAAAATCTACCGAATCGCGGGAAGAATTCAATCCTTCTGTCAAGGCAAAAGGACCATATAAATCATTCAAATCTGGACCATCAAAATCAGGGTCCACTTTACATGCATTCCAAAAAGGAAGACACAACAACAATATCCAAAGTTTTTTCATGGCTTAAAAATTCATTACGTATAACAAGGTCCATTGTTTCCATCTGTAATCTGTGGCTGAAACCAATTCATCCTGACGATGAAAACTATTCCACTGCGCACTCAAAAATGATTGTTTCGAAAAATGATAAGTCATTCCCACATTCAACATCTGCTCACTTCCATCCTGAACATAAGGTTTAAAGTTGATGATCTCACCGTTAAAGTCCTTCACAGATTGTACTTCACTTCCCTTAAATTGAATGGATTGCCAACCCAGATTGGTAACCCATCTTTTGTTCCAATGCAAGTCCAAGGAGGAGGATAATACTTGATTGTTCCAATCTACTTGAGGCAAAACTTCAGGTAATTCTCGTCGTGTATTGTCATTGCGGTATTGCAGTTGAATGGTGATATAAGTTTCCTCCGATTTCTCATCATGTGAAGACTCGTAACCCACGCGAACAGACTGTCGTTGGAAAGAGCGGGCCACCTGTGTACCTTCCCCTCTGGTCTCTTGGCCTTGGTAATACACCAATGAAACATCAAAAGGATTATTCTGTTTTTTATAGTTCAATTTCACATCTACACCTTGGCGATTGGGTGTGGCAACACCATAAGGCGTGATGTTGTCATATTCCATTCTGAAATCCATGAGTGACGTTTGCAATTGCATATTGTACAAACTGCTTTCGCGCATCAAATCCAAACTGTTAAGTCCACGCAAAACTTGGTCATTTCCTACACGTTCAAAGGTTGATGGAATGCCACCAAAATTCAGACGTTTGGTTTGCGCTCCAGGGCTCCTGAAATTGGCATCCACTCGGTTCCATGATACATCCATGGACAAGCCTTCTTCCTCCATGGACCAAATACCATTGGCATGAACAAACTGTCCTCTCTTGTGCTCCAAAGCTCCTGGATTATCATGGTATTGATGCGACCATCCCTTTTCAGCTTTTAATGACAGCTTTGATTTTCCAAAAACATTCTGGTATTGAACAGAACTGGTAACGACAGGAATGCGCAGCAAAGTAGTATTGTTGGACGTCCCTTTTAGATCGTACGTATTGGTGTACAAAACATCAGCACTCCATTGCTTGTTCACCATAAATTCAGCAGTGACGCCTGAAAACAATCGATCAGGTGTATTGGCAAAATCTGTGGAACGGATGCGTGACGTCATTGTCTTCAAAGACAACGACTCTATACCCTTGGAAAACAAAAATGAAACATCCGCAGCGGCTCCTTGTTGGCGCCAAGAGTGGTCGTTATTGTAAAAGTGGTCATAATTCAAAACACCCCACTGCTGTTGCAAACCAGAAGTCGCAAAAGGCATCAACTCTTGGTCGTTGTTCCAAAGGGTGTAGGGTGACATCTTATAGTTGAAATCGCCCAAGTGATACCTAACACGGTTGGCAATCAATCCTCGGACATACAACTGGCGAACATCAAAACTCACTCCGGAACCCCAAAATCCGCCATAGTCGTTGCGGACACGAACTTGCGCCAATATTTCCATTTGCTTATTGGCTTGCACCTTCATGCCCAAATCAGCCAAAACATTTCCGCTATTCAACTTGGCTGCAGTAATAGTATCCTCCATTGAAGGCGCGTAGGAATCACTGTAAAACTGTGCACGCGCTGCCCCAAAGAAAGTGACCTTTTTTGGGGTGCTGGGTTGAGCCCAAACTTGGGTAATCCCTGCGCAACAAAAAATAAAAATCAAAAATTGTTTCATATTAAAAAAATGATTTTAATTCAACCTGCCATTCATTTCCTTGTAAATCATCCAACGGGAAACTGGTATCCACGAAAGAGAACCAACGTCTGCGCAAATACAACCTTGCATTGCGACCCAAGTCAATATCCGTTCCCAAGCCAAAGCTCTTTCCGTATTGATTCATTGGGCGTCGGGTATCTTCATTGATGTCGGTATTGTAATTTCCAAGTGTTCTCTCATACCCCATATAAACATTCAACAGCATTCTACTGTTCAATCTCCAGTAACATTCTACTTCTGAACTGTACTGGCGGATGTATGCATCTTCAGTCATCACAGGGATTGGAGAAAGTGCTTTCGATATGGTTCCAACTTGCATCAGGGCAAAGGCATAAAACTCCCTTTCAAAAAGGTAGTGACTGAATTTGGTTTGCAATTCTGCATTATTAAAATACTTGTCATAAATAACAATACCAGACGAATCATTGGATAAAGTCACGCTTTGGTAAGTATCTCTATAAATATCAGAATATCGATTGTATGGACCAACATTGGCAGGGAAATTCCAACGCCACAGGCGAGAACGCACCAATTGATTTACAGGATGTCCAACTGTGAGCAAGTTGCTCGTTCGCTCCAATTCTTTTGAAACACCTAAACCACCTGAAAAACGCCAATGGGGAATCTCATATTGAAAATTCAAATTGGCTCCTTGTCGGTTGTTCGTAAACTGACCCAAGCGCGTCAGAGATGAACCAATGGGCTGCAAAACGCCTGAACTACCAATACTTCCCGCAGGAATATCATTCACGCTGTACTCCACCGTTGACGTATTCCAATACAATGCCGCATTGTTTACCACCTTGGGACTCACACGGTAATAAGTTGCTTCAAAAGACAAACCCTTTATCCACTGGGGAGTGGAATATTTAAATTGAGCCAACTCTCCAAATCCGCGGTCATGGCGCGGCGAATAATACCTACCCGCACCCCATTCACCTTTTAACATGTGTCCATTTTTCTTCCACAAAAACTCTTGCGTGATCACATTGTTTCCAAAAGCAGTTTGCGCCAAGCTATCTGTATAGTTAACAGCGTTAATGGTATTCAGCGCAAGGAAACCCCATGCGTAATCCTTCTTCAGCTTACCGCCGTAAGAGAAATTAGGAGTACGGCTAAACCCGCCATTCATCTCTGTCTTTCCTACCATGATCATCGTTTGCATTGAATTGGGCAATTGACCATCAATCACTACACCTTGAAACGCTCTGTTTCCCCACCTATTGTCCTGATCAATGGAGCCTTGCTGAAAATATTGATCATACCGATGCACAATGTCTTTTCCAATGGGATCCCATGGATTTCTTTCAAACAACATGAACCGGTTGTATCCGCGGAAAGATGACATGGTCAAGTCAGAAATGGCCACCCATTGAATACCGCCAATTCGGGTATTCCAACTTCCCCATTTGGTTTTGAAACTTCCGTAAAGCGTCATGCCCAACATTGTCCCGAGATTACCGCCCAATGCACCACTCTGCAGGGGGTATTGAATATCCGGACGCAAAGAGTCTGGAACCTGACGACCATAAAATGGCGCTTGATTGCCATTTAAAAATTGAAACATTCGGATGTCCATTCCCCAGGAAGAGCCATCGCGCAAATTGCCTGAGATATTCAACAATAGATTGGGCAATTGAGCATCATCACCGATAAAAAAATTAGCGGGCAAGGTGACGTTTCCAACAGCTGTGCTGAGCGGATAAGGCTGTGGATAGCGGGTATAAGTAGCAAAGAACCGATAGAACCCATTCACCTGAAGTCCTTTGAAAGCCTTGGGTTCTGTTTTGGGCATCAATCCAGCATAGTCAGAGATAGAATCCGATTGAGCCCTAGTTGAATGGAAATACAATCCCAAAAACAAGAACATTATCCAACGTGCCATCACCTTAGTCATTTTTCCAATTGTCATCTGAATACTGTTTAATGTCCATCCAATGCGCAGGTTTCATGTCGCTCGTTCTCTCCCTCACCAAAACAGGCAAGTTGGCATAGGCGTAATGATTGTGGTTGTCCCAAACTTCAACAAAAATTCGGTAAGACCCAACTGTCATCGGAGCTCTAAAACTGGCTCTGAAATTTTTGCGCGACTTCCAAACGCCAGTTACTGCCAATGGAGCTGTCTCTGCATCACCGCCAGCCTTGATGTCCTGACTCTCTGGAACCCATCGCCAAATTACCTGGCAATTATCATTCTCAGGGTCAATCCAATCCAAGTATGCCTCACCCCTATCGCCCGCAAAAATCATTGCATAGGGGGTTGATGATTGATCTTGAAGATGAAGCGACTTGAGAACAGGGGCCAAATTGATGGGCTTAGTTCCTGACCATTGTTCATGCAGCGCATCCACCGCAGGAGACTTGCGACCGTCAATGGAAAAAACACCATACCAAGTACTGGTGGTTTCTTGCTTCTGACCCCACAGAAAGACAAAAGAACCCATGCACTGCTGAGGATCTCCCAATATCTCGTTCTTGTAGCGGCTCTCGTATGAAATACGTTTCTCTTCACTGGTTTGTTCCAAAGGTACATTCCAAGATGTCTTGGCTACTTCCCAATGTCCATTGGGGCCCCACTCCGTGATGAGGTATGGTCCAGTCCATCCGAAACTCTTTAAATTCTTGCGAACCCCTGCCAAATCACCATAGGTATTGATCCCATAAATGTCAATGGAGGGCGCATCCCTTTTGATGAATTTCACTTCTTCAGGATCCAATCCTGCGGTGACCGTGCAAGTAGGATGGTGAGGGTCCAATTCATGAATCATCTTTGCCACATCTTCCACAGCCTTCCAGACATTGGTGTTTTTGTAAAATAAGTCAACTTCATTTCCAACACCCCAAAGCAACAATGCAGGGTGGTCTTTGATTTCCAATACAACCTTTCTAAAAGACTCCAATTGCGCTTTGACCTTGGCTGCATTGTCATAATCAAACCCGTGACGTTCATGCTGCATCCACATCCCCATCATCACCTTCAAACCCAATGCTTGAGCCTGGTCCAAATATTCCTTGGCGTTGTCTGTGCTCCATGTTCTAACTGCATTACCTCCGGCAGCAACAACTTCGTCCCAGTGCGCTGTTCCTCCAGCTCCTTTGACATAGAAAGGCTGACCATCGACATACAATCTATAATACCCTTGCTCATTGGTTCTTACTTCCACATGTGCGGGCTGAGCAAAGACATCCAAACAGATGACACTCAGAACAAAAATCAAAAGGAGTTGTTGTATTTTAATCAATGGCATGTCGCTAATAAACAAAGAATTTTCGAAAACTAAAAAAATACTTTTTGTAAAAGTGACAATTACTCTAAATTAGCAAAAATCAAAAGCGCTGTTTATGAAAAAAACAATTAGTTTATTTGCTGCTATTTTAATGACCCTTTCCTTGTGGTCACAAACATACAATGTGACTTTTAACGTGGACATGAACCAACAAACAGGTTTCACAATACCTGAGGTCAATGGTGCTTTCAACAATTGGTGTGGCGCTTGTGCGCCTATGAGTGACCCTGAGGGTGATGGCATTTGGACATTAACCATTCCTTTGGCTGCCGGTTCCTATGAATACAAATATTCTGCAGACAACTGGGGAAGCCAAGAGACATTGCTCGCAGGTTCTCCTTGCACAGTAACCAATTTTGGATTTACGAACCGCACATTGGTTGTTTCAGCTGATGCTGATTTGCCTGTGGTCTGTTGGGGAGCTTGCACTGATTGTGGCAGTGCGCCCAACATTGTGGACATTACCTTTCAGTTGGACATGAATGGTCAATCAGGATTTACAACACCTGAGGTCAATGGAACGTTCAACGGATGGTGTGGAAGTTGCAATCCAATGACGGATGCAGACGGAGACAATGTTTGGACCACCACCATCACCTTGCCCGCTGGTGATTATCAATACAAATATTCTTACGACAATTGGACTGGACAAGAAGCTTTGGTTGCTGGTTCTAGCTGTACTTTCACAGATGGGGCTTTCACCAATCGTATCATCACTGCCAATAATGACGTTACTATAGACACTGTTTGTTGGGGAAGTTGTGAAGCTTGCGGGCAAAGTTCAGGCCCATACAATGTGACCTTTAATTTGGACATGTCTCAAGTTGGATTTGGGTTCACTGCGCCAGAAGTAAATGGAGCATTCAACAATTGGTGTGGGAATTGCGCTGCATTGACTGATCCAGAAGGTGACAATATTTGGACCATCACCATTCCATTGGCAGCTGGCAGTCATCAATATAAATTCTCTTATGACAACTGGGCTGGACAAGAAGAATTTTTGGCTGGAGCTCCATGCACCTTTACAGAAAATGGCTTTACCAATCGTTTGATTGATGTAACGGACAATGTCGTATTGAATGCTGTTTGTTGGGGAAGTTGCGAAGCATGTGTGGTTTCGGTTGAAGAAACATTGAACTCCACTGCAGGTATCTATCCAAACCCAGCAACTGATCAAACCACATTGCGTTGGAATGGAGTTCAGGACAACCTTAAAATTTACAATGCACAAGGACAATTGGTCATGAACAAAAAATTGACTTTTAATACACAACAATTGACATTGGAAACTGCTGATTGGTCAAAGGGAGTTTACACCATAGTCATGATGAACAGCAATGGCGTAAGCAAGACATTGCAGTTGATCGTGCGATAAAAAGCTACTCAAAATTCTTGAACAAAAAAGTGCGCAAAGTGCGCACTTTTTTGTTTTAAGGACACAACTATCTATTTATCAAAAGGTGTCGCTCCTCCGGAGCTGAAAGCCCTTGTATAAAAATAAAACTATTAAGATGCCGCTCCTCCGGAGCTTTACAATGCTATGAAATTAAAAGACAAACAACTTTAGAAAGAATGAACCTAACTCGCAATCCATAACTTATCACCTCATACCTTCACCCCCTTATTCCTTCTTCACCTCATCCCTTCATCCCTTCATCCCTTCACCCCTCATCCCTTTCATCCCTTTCATCAAAACTCAAAAACAAAGCCCTTTTCCTTGTAGGCCTTGAAAATTTTTGGATCAAACTTATATAGGGCGGATGGCCGGTGGCGGACGTTGGTTTGCGCTTCATCCAATTGCTTGAGGAATTTAACACCGTTGATCTTCTTCCTAAAATTACCTTTGTCAAATTCTCGCTGAAGAATGGTTTCAAACATCTCTTGAAATTGTGTTAAGGTAAATTTCTTGGGAAGAACCTTTGTCCAAATGGGTTCTGAGATGATGATTTCCTTCAAGGCTTTATGGCAATCCTGCAAAATTTGTTTGTGGTCAAAAGCCAATTTGGGGATACGCTTGATGCTGTGCCACTTGGCATCCTTGGCCCAATTAGATGCCAATGGTGCGATGTCTTGCACCTCTACCAAGGCCAAATAAGCAACAGTAATAACACGACCCAGCGGATGGCGATCGACTTTACCGAAAGCATGAACTTGACGCATCGGTATTTCGTGAAGGGTGGTCAAGTCGTTCAGCACACGAGCTGCAGCTGCATCCAGGTCTTCGTAGGGATAAACCAAATCACCCGGCAATGCCCAATAGTCTTCATAGGGATCGGTACCTCGTTGAATCAACAAAACTTTCAGTTCTTTTTCATGATAGCCAAAAATGACACAATCCACAGAGAAGGCAGATTTGAAGAACGCATCAATGGGAATTGAATAAATATCGTCCTTTTCTACGCTGGTTTTAGAGAGGTCAAGTGAATTTCTTGAAGCCATTACTTTTTGTATTAATTACAATTAGTGTATATTCGTGGCTAAGCTAAATCAAATTTCTGAAAATGAAAAAACTATCTACTTTGTTTTTTGTTATTGTATGCAACTTCCTGATTGCACAAACCTACCCCATCACGTTCCAGGTGGACATGAATAATGTCATTGGATTTACTACAGCCAATGTAAACGGAACATTCAACAATTGGTGTGGTGGTTGCGCAGCGATGACGGATACCAATGGAGATAATATTTGGGACATCACCATCCCCTTGGCCAATGGAAATTATGAATACAAATTCACAGCCGATGGATGGACACAACAAGAAAACTTGACACCAGGCTCCTCATGTACCACAACCAATTTTGGTTATACCAACAGAACGTTGGTTGTATCTGGAGCTGCGCAAACTTTACCAGTTGTTTGCTGGGGTGCCTGCGCGTCTTGCACCACTGTTACGCCCGTGACGTTCAGTGTAGACATGAGCAATGTAACACAAACTTATACCCAAGTTCAATTGGCAGGTAGTTTCAATGGATGGGCACCTGCAACAACACCAATGACAGATGCAAATGGAGATGAAATTTGGGAAGTGACCGTTAATCTAGCACCAGGTAGTTATGAGTACAAGTTCGCTGCTGACAACTGGGCCATTCAAGAAAATTTGATGCAAGGTTCTGTTTGTACCACCACCAACTTTGGTTACACCAACCGAACTTTGACTGTTGGAAACACTGCACAATCCACTCCAACGGTTTGTTGGGAAGCTTGTGAAGCATGCGCAAACGTATCTCCCTATTATGATGTTACTTTTCAAGTCAACATGAGCGAAGCCATAGGCTTCATTACACCTGAATTGAACGGAACGTTTAACGGATGGTGTGGAAGTTGCACTGCCATGAGTGATGCCAACGCTGATGGCATTTGGGAAGTGACTGTTGCTTTACAAGCAGGCAATTATGAATACAAATATTCTTACGACAACTGGGCGGGATCTGAGCAATTGACTGCGGGAGACCCCTGCACCGTAACAGACGGCGCATTTACCAATCGCCTGCTTATTGTAGAAGGTACAACAACCCTTGCTATTGTCTGTTATGGAAGTTGTTCCAACTGCGCCAATGCACCAGTAATGGGCTGTACTGATCCCACCGCAAACAACTACAATGCTTCAGCCACAATAGATGATGGTACTTGTGAATACGACATCTTTGGCTGTACGGATCCAATGGCTAGTAATTATAACGCTTCTGCAACCAATGATGATGGATCTTGTCAATACAGCACATCTGGTTGCATGGACAACACCGCCGTCAATTACAACGCAGGAGCCACCATCGATGATGGATCTTGTTTGTATGTCACCGCATTCCAAGTTGACATGACTTGCGCAGGCACATTTACTACCGTGCATGTTACAGGCCCATGGTGCGGATGGTGCGGTGCAGAAACATATAACACGCTTTCAGACAATAATGCGGATGGTACTTTTGATATTACAGTCGATTTACCAGCTGGCACAGTTGAATACAAATACATGGTGGACAACTGGGCAGCTCAAGAAAATTTGGTGGATGATGTATTGGCTGGAGGCACCTGTGCTCCGGTCACAGACGGGGCCAATTATGCCAATCGTACAACACCTGCAGGATCAACTACCAATGATGTTTACGGCAGATGTTCAGCATGTGCAGTCGGCGGAACTTACAATGTTACATTCCAAGTAGACATGAGTCAACAAACTGGATTTACCACCCCCGAAGTCAATGGAATGTTCAATGCATGGTGTGGGAATTGCAATCCGATGACGGATACCAATGGTGACGATATCTGGGAAGCAACAATCGCTTTGGCTCCCGGTACATATGAATTTAAGTATGCCGCAGATGCATGGGCTATTTCTGAAAGTTTGATTCCTGGCAGTGCATGCACTGTAACCAACTTCGGATTCACCAACCGCACGCTGACTGTTGGAAACGCTGATATGGTTTTGCCTGTAGTATGTTGGGGCTTTTGTGAGTCTTGCGAAGTAGCTCCAGAAATTTACAACGTCACATTTGTGGTGGACATGAGCAATGTTGTTGGATTTACGACACCAGAGGTCAATGGTACTTTCAATGGATGGTGCGGAAGTTGCAATCCAATGTCCGATGCGAACGGTGATAATGTATGGGAAACAACCATTGCTATTCCAGCAGGAGCGCATGAGTTTAAGTTTTCAGCTGATGCTTGGGGAACGCAAGAAGAATTGGATCCTACCCTACCTTGTGTAATAACGGTCGATCCCTACACCAACCGTTTTTTAAACTTAACCGCCAATACCATTATGGATACCGTATGTTGGGGTACTTGCTCTAATTGCATGCCTCCGGTTACTTACAATGTTCATTTCGAGGTTGACTTGGGTGGATTGAATGCAGACCGAGTTGAGATTGTGGGGAATTTCAATGGCTTCTGCATGAGTTGTGATACATTACAACCGCTTTTTGTCAATAACACTTACGGCATTGATTTGCAATTGGAGGCGGGGTTGTATGATTATTTCTTCACCATCAATGAAGGTCAGGACAATGAAGTTTTGACAGATGATGTGTGTACGATGAGTTTGGGTGGAAATTTTCACCGTGTTGTTACAGTTACAGCCGACACATTTGTACCCAGTACTTGTTGGGAAAGTTGTTCGCCATGTGTAGTTGGTGTTGATGAATTAACAGCAAATACTTTTGAGGTATATCCTAATCCCGCGCAAAACACACTGCAGTTGCCAGCATCTTTCAATGGCGCAACCCTTGCCATTTATAATACCCAAGGACAATTGGTTGTAACGGATAACAACTTGAACAACACATTAGACATACATTCACTTGCTGTTGGTCTTTATCACATTGTTTTACAAAAAGAACAACGCACATGGAACAGCGCATTTATCAAGGAATAATTTCCTTACTTTTCCTTTTAACCAACTCCACTTTCCAGGCGCAAATGGCCTGGAACTTGGTTTGGTCTGAGGAGTTCAGTGGAACAACATTGAATGAAGAAGTTTGGAACTATGAGATTGGTTTCGGCAACGCTGGCTGGGGGAATAATGAATTGCAATATTACAGAAGTGGTGAAAGTAATTTAATCGTTGCCGACGGCAAGGCTTCCATTATTGCCAAGCAAGAAAATTTTGGTAGTGCTGAATACACATCCGCACGTATCCAAACCAAGGGAAAGTATGACGTGCAGTATGGCAGAATTGAAGCACGAATCAAAGTTCCGATGGGACAAGGAATATGGCCTGCCTTCTGGATGTTGGGAAGCAATATAGACGCAGTTGGCTGGCCACAATGTGGCGAGATTGATATTTTAGAACATGTGAATAATGAGATGCAGGTGCATGGTACCATTCACTGGGATAACAATGGACATCAATACCAAGGCGGAAGTATTTCAACAGATCCTACCCAGTATCATAACTATGCCATAGAATGGGACGCCGATCAATTGCGTTGGTATTTGGATGGGATTCTTTACTATACACGTAACATCGGCGCTGCTCAATACAGTGAGTTTCATGAGCCATTCTTTTTTATTCTGAATGTTGCTGTAGGTGGTAATTGGCCAGGATCTCCAGACAACACCACCGTTTTCCCTGCTGTGATGGAAGTTGATTTCATTCGGGTGTATGAATGGTCTGAACTTCCCACCAACGCCTTTCAACAGGAAGCAGACGAGAAAACATCAGTTGTCATTTACAACAACCAAATAAAGCTTTCTCATCTTCCTTCATCGGCGGCCTCCATCCAAGTTTACGATGTTTCAGGAAAGCTTGTTCAAAAGCTTGACATCAATGGACAGAGTAATGCGGAAGTTCACCACTTGACCAAAGGCATGTATATGATTCAATTGATGGACAAAGACAATAAGCACATGGAACAGCACAAGATTGTTTTATTCTGATTGACTTTCTTGGAAGAACTGCAAAAGGATTTAAAAGGCAAAAGAAAAGGGGCTAAGGCCCCTTTTTCAATTATTGTTTCGGCGCTCGATCACATGAAACTATTCAAAAGTCTAACCAAGTCATCTTTTTGCTGAACGCCCGCTTGTTTCCATACCACTTCACCCGATTTGAAAATCAGTAAAGTGGGTACACTGCGAACTCCGTATGATTGGGCAGCACTTGGGTTCTTATCTACATCGATTTTGATAATGTGAACGGTATCGCCCAATTCAGACGCCACCTCCTGCAAAATTGGACCTTGGTGTTGACAGGGACCGCACCATGTGGCAAAAAAGTCAACCAATACAGGTTTTCCGGAATGTATTATTTCTTGAAAATTACTCATCTCTTTTTTGTATTTTAATTAAACATTTTGCCAAGCTCCCACATTCACCAAATGCTGATATCCTTGGGTTTTCAATTGTGACTTTGCATTGCCAGCGCGCATGCCGGATCGGCAACACAAGATGATTTTCTGATCCTTCTTGTACTTCTTGGCCACCTCACCTATACGATCCAGAGGGATGTTGACAGCACCCTTGGCATGACCTGATTTAAACTCAGCAGCTGAGCGTACGTCTATGACAACGCCACCCTCTTTGATCCAATCACGGTGATTGACCTTAGGACCCAAGCCCAATAACTTTCTTAAAAAACTCATATTGCTTGTAATTGTGATAATTCAAATTGCACATTCATCCAGCCACCACCATTGATGGCATTTCGTACGCCATTATCTTGTAAAAAATAAACGGCTTGGCCGCTTCTGTTACCCGAAGCACAACAAAATACCAAAGGCATTGTTGCATCCATCAATTCATTCAGGTGTGCAGGGATTTCATTCAGCGGAATATTCACAGATCCAGGAACGTGGGCAGATTGAAATTCCATAAAACTGCGTACGTCGATGATTTTCACATCAGGATGGGCTAAGGCTTCTTTTATTGTCATATCTAATTTTTCTGCAAAGTTGCGGTCTGAATCACTTCCAATGCAGTAACCAAAGTCACTCAAAGTTGAATCCAATCCTTCGGGATCAAATCTCTTGTTCCTTCCATATTGTTTTTCCATTTTTTAGGTGCGATGGTCACTCCCTTTTCTTGGGATAGATAAGCGCCCCACCAGCTAAAACTGGAGTTGGCAATCATGTGGTGTTTGCACAACGACATCAATTGCATGTCCTTGAAAGAGTCCTTTCCTGAATTGTGGTTGACATAGACCGCATCACGGATGGGCAAATACTCTTTGCACCAAGGAATGTCATTGGAGAAAACAAAGAAACGCAAATCAGAAAATTGAGCATTCAAATAATCCAAAGCCCGTGCATAATACTCAGCGTTACAAATGTCTTTGTACTTGGGGTGATTCACGTAATCACCGCGTCTAACATGGATCGAAACCGCATTGGAAGACTGCATCAGGGCTTGCATCTCCAGATTCTTTTCATCCGTAAAATCAGGAAAACGAAACAAGTCTTTTGTGTTGACCAATGATTGGGGATATTGTACACTTTGCCAATATCCATCCAAATATTGGTGGGCATCATTGAAAATATTGGCGTCGTGAAATTGAAAACGGATATCCTCTGTTTCTTCCCAGATTCTGGAATTGCTCATTCCAAGTTTTCTTTTGATTCGATAAGGAATGCCCTTTTGAAACTCCCCTACTTTGCGCAAAGTATTTGAATCCGCGACATCAGCATTTGTTTGAAATATTTGATCCATCAAGTATCCATCGTGCAAAGTATAATGGGCATAGGACTGCAAATCAATGGAGACATTGAATTGCGGAAACTGTTTTTTTAACCATTGGTAGAAGCAGATCTGAAACATTTGATTGCCCAAACCGCCAATGACCCTAACCACCTTGATTGCTGACATACAGCTAAAATAAGCCAATGATGAAATGAAACGTGCAGATAATGCCTAACTTTGTAGGAGTTCTTTATTTATGGGCCCGATTTCTGGATTTGACAGTAGGAAGAATTTCGGAGCAAGCATGCAGAGCATTTGGTGGGATAGCTCTTTAATCTCAAATCATCCGTCAGAAATGACAACAATTCTTACGCGCTTGCAGCCTAATCACTGGTAGTGATTACGCCTAATCTTGTCAGGGATTGACAAGACAAGCATGTCCCGCTAACGGCCTCGTTCCCGGCAGTTAGCACTGGGGCTTCATCAAAGGGAAATCGCCAAAGTTGATGCGAATAGACAGCGGCTAAACCTCATTCGATAAGGAAGTGTCAAGGTTGTCTTTTGCCATGTACTTCTCGACAATTAATGAAAGAATAAGCATGTAGAAACCTCAGTCGTTCCCTGTTTGGACGCGGGTTCGACCCCCGCCGGGTCCACTAAGATAAAAAAGCGCATCAATGACGGTGCGCTTTTTTTTGGTCGGTTGGAAGGATTGATGAAGATTCATTATTCGAGCTTGGTGTAATATTGCGCTGCTGATTAAACGCAATGCGTTATAAAAATAGCGCAACGCATGGGTATTGATTTTTAGTTGTTTTGCGTTATACTTGTGTTATATAAGCTGCGTATACTACAATGTTACCTGATACCGCCTTTTTGAAAAATAATCTCGTTAGCATTTATGACAACAGTCTGGGGGTTAAACGAGATTCTCTTTTTTATTCTCTGTAACAAAACTGATCAGCACGAGATTCTTTGTGGGCGCATCAGGTAACAAAGGCTTAATGCAACGCTATAGAATTTTGTTATATTTGTCTAGCAACGTTGATTGCGCTGCATCAAGCCTTGGAGCGTTAGCAGTAAGTTTAAAGACGACACACATCGACAATATGACATACATAAAAAAGAAAATAGCATCTTGGGAAGTTAAGTACGGACAAATCGGAATTTCCGGTAAGGACAATGTTCTTGCTCGTGAACTTTTCAAAAACTTTTTCGGCAAGACATTTACACTTGAAACTTTCAAGGGGACATATAATGATGTAAACTTCAATGAAAAATCACTTTCGACATCGCTTAGACTTTCTTGTAGTGAGTTTTTTAAAAAGCTAAAAGCGGATGACATTGTTTATTTACAAGTAAAAAATGACGACACCGTACAAATTCTGGATAAGGAGCCAAACACAACGACTACTATTCCACAACCAACAGCAACAAAATCTAAGTTCACCGACAATGATCTACTTGAAATTATCGCTGGACTTTCAAAAGAGAACCAACAATTAAGGGAGACTAACTCAACACTTTTTACTTACAAAGAACGACTTGAAAAATACGAAGGACTTCATAAGATATTTAATGACGAGAAATTTATGGAGGACTGGCTTGAACGTAACATTCATAAAGCCATCGCAGACCTTGAAATAATCGACAGACAGCCAATTATTACTTGGCCGACATCAAAACTCAAAAACAGACTTGACTTTTTTTGCGTTGACAAAACAACAAGAGAATTGGTAATTGTAGAGAATAAGGTTAGAGGTAACAAGACAACAATTGAAACGCAATATTTATCATACAGGGCTTGGGTTTCAGAAAATATTGTTTCAATAAATGAAAAGTATAATGACCTAAATATAAAAGCAACTAACAGTTTTAAATTTGTAATCATTACAGACACATCAGACGACAGACTTGAAAGCATTTGCAGACACAATAAAATTGCATTAATACTAATTGACGGAGGAGTAATTTTTGAAGAGCTTGTACCATATAATGACTAAAAAACCTACTGCTAACAGCACCTACAAGAAATTGGCGGTTCAGTGGTTAAATCAAGCTTTGTGCTTCGTATCAAGTTCAGTGGTGGCGGACAGTTTTCGTCTCCGAAATCGCCAACTTCTTGTAGCTGCAAAACGTTAGCAGATAGAGAAAATGGTGGCAAAAGTAAAATAGACGATTCTTTACATGCCTTCATAGTAATCTGAAGATAGGATGATCAATGAAAAGATAATAGTGCGAACAGCACAATAGAGAGTTCAGTAAACAAAAATGGAATCTATTAACCATTGATCAAAAAGGGAATACCTTTTTGGTGAAGTGACCAAGAAATCAAAATAGGATTCCGTATACAAACTTCAACTAACCTCATCACTCGCCATTCAAAACTTTTACAATCTGCCTTACCTTGGCGAGATGAAAAGAATTTTCATTGCTGCTTTTGCGTGCTTTGTTTCAATCTCTGCAAAGGCCCAACTACCCGATCCTGCATTTGTTGAATTTTTGTACAACAAAAAGTATCCGCTGGATCGATTGGATACTTTGACGCAACAAGAGCAGTTTTTCTATATGCAGTTTGCGGCTTCACATCCCAATGACACGGCATCTGCGCAGTTGCGCAGCATGATAGACGGTCATGTAACCTACTTGAACATGGCTTCCATCACGATGAGCCAGCGTCCGCGATTACCAGAAGAATACATCTGGCCCCTTACTCAACAAAATGACAGTCTCAATTTCGACTTTGTACTTCACATTGCGTCGAATGAAGATTTTCTCATCGATTATTTAGGTCGTTGTGTGCGAACACCAAGACAAGCCAATCAATACGGGGAAATGGGTGCACACCTTGTTGATCCCTATGATCTAAAGCTATGGAGCAATGGTGTATTTTATCTTATCCGAAATGGCCAGTTTACTCCAAAGATTCAAGAAACCCTCATCCAGCAATTTGAACTTTGGAACAACAAAACCAAAAACCCTATACACCACTACCCTTCTACATACTGGAAAGCCATTTCTAGAATTCCCAAATCAAAATTTGACAAAATAACTTGGTCCTCTCGCCTCCAAGAGCTACCCTTGCTACCCCGAAACACTCCTCCTAACAAATACTTCCTTCAGGTTCTCGGCAAATGTGATCAATTGGAATTCAATAAACTTTTGGCTGCTTGGAGCAGGGAAATGGGTTTGACAAAAGAGCTGCGTTTGGAGTGTCTGCTTCAATTGCAACGAAATAACTTTATTGATCAAGCTTCGTTATTTGAAATAATTGCAGAACAAAATGATGTTTTGGGAGCACATGCTATTCAATTGTGCGCCAATCAAATCCGATATGATTCCCTTCCTCTTCCCCTAGAATGGCAAAATAAAAGTTTCAAGAACCATCATCCTGAAATGTATTGGAAGTTTTGGGAGTGGCGTTTAAAGACAACCAACTTCGACATCAAAGGAAAGAAAAGTTGGAAAACGTTTATCGACGAAGAGGATGAATACCAAAGAATGCGGGCATTTGCTGGATTATCACACAGAAAAAAGTGCTTATCGCAATTGGTTCAATATCTCCTGTCGCCAAAAGCCACAGCAACTGATCTTTATTACGGAACAGAAATGTTGATTGCCCAAGCTGTAGCAGATAGCAACAGCACCTTTTGGAATGAAGAGGCCATTCAAATCTGGGAAACCAACGACATGGGCGCACAAGCGCTGTTGGCTGCCGGCGTCAAGGAAGTAAAACTGCTCCAAGACTTGAAACTAAAATGGAGAATCTTGATGGAGAAAAGATTGACGACATTACAATTGCCCGCAGAAGTAGAAACCTACAATGAGATTGCCCGAGCTTTGAGCTCGTTGTTTCCAGAGCAAAAACCATCCTACCCCGATCATCAACCCAAACCTCAAATCAGCATCGACCAGCGCCAATGGGAATCCCTTCAATTTCATCGAGAATATGAAATGGAGGTTGACATTCACGGAGAAAAGCATCGCATCCATTTCTTTGTTCAAGAGTTGGACCATCCCATTACCGCCATGCATTTCAAATCACTTGTTCAAAGTGGCTTTTATGACAACAAGCATATTCACCGCTATGTCCCCAACTTTGTGAGTCAAGGAGGCTGTCCAAGGGGTGATGGCATGGGAAGTTTGGATTCAGTTATACCCTCTGAGTTTACAGCAGACAGCTTTACGCTTGGACACATTGGATGGGCATCTGCAGGGCCGCATACGGAGAGCTGTCAGATTTTTTTCATGACCAGCGATGCACCACACTTGGACGGGCGATACACCAACATGGGAGCGGTTTACAAAGGAGAAGAGTGGCTGTCAAAAATGACCATCGGAACCAAAATCAATTGGATCAAATTGATTCCTTGATTAGGTCTTTTGTTTCTTCCGCTTTGCGGCAGGAAAAAGAATGTTGTTCAAGATCAAACGATATCCTGGAGACTTGGGATGGAGAGACAAATCCGTGGGAGGATCACCGACCAAATGTCGATAATCTTCTGGATCATGACCTCCGTAATACGTCCATTGTCCTTGCCCCATTTCGCCATGGATGTAGCGCGCGGTTCCTAGGCTCTTGGTCTCGCCCATTACCGTGACATTGCTCTTTACATAGTCGTGGTGAAAGGAAGTGGTTTGACCCATAAACCCTTTGATGACTTGTGTGTGGTTCTGGGTCAGAATGGTTGGTACAATGTCCCATTTGGCCGAGAAATCAAACAAGGTGAAAAAGTCGTTGAGTTCCCCCAATTTGTTGTGGTCTTCTGTAGCATCAATGGTACTAAATTCATACACCATCGGATCTTTGATCAAACGATAATTTTGAAAAGCAAAGCCGTTGTTGAATTCCAATTTTTGTTGCGCCTGAGGATCACTGGCATCTCCATCAAAAACTGCTTCTGCGATGTCTACGTGTTCAGCAGCTAGCGCAATGTCGTATGAATCTGTCCCACTGCACATGGTAAACAAGAAACCGCCACCCAACACAAAATTTCGGATGTTGACGGCCACTTGGCGTTTCATTTCACTCACTTTCGAAAAGCCCAATGAGGCTGCAGTGCCTTCTTGATTCTTGACTTCATCTTGGTACCAAGCAGCATTGCGGTATTGCGCATAAAACTTTCCGTATTGACCCGTAAAATCCTCGTGGTGCAAATGGAGCCAATCGTATTTGACCAAATCACCTTTGATGATTTCTGTGTCATAAATTTCTGTATAAGGAATTTCGGCATAGGTCAGAACCATGGTTACCGCATCGTCCCAAGGTTGTTTTCCTTTTGGTGTATAGACCGCAATTTTAGGCGCCACCTCCAGCTTAACGCGTTCCATGTTGACTTCAGGATCTGCAATTTGAGAGTAAATCTGTTGAGCCTGAGCATCAGCAATCACTTCAAAACTCACTCCGCGAATGGTGCACTCTTTGGTCAATGAAGGGAGATTGGGACATAAAAAACTGCCTCCGCGGTAATTCAGCAACCATTCCAGTGTACCGCCATTTTGCAACAGCCAATAGGCAATTCCGTAGGACTTCAAATGTTCCGCTTGGGAATCATCCATTGGGATGAGTACTTGGCTCGCCCTTGTTGGCAATACGCTCAAAAAAACAAACAGCACGACAAAGCTGATAATACGTTTTGCTTTCATTTCTCTAAAATACATCAAGGGTTGAGAACAACATCCCGATTAACGAAAATTAAAAAGGAACAACGTCATCATTGCCTCCGGAGAAAGAGCTAAAATCGTCATCATCTTCTTCGTCTGGCATGGTATTGATCTTGGAACTTACCGTGATGGTGGTGGAAGAACCAGAATCAAAATTGGTGTTAGGCGACATGGAACCTCCATAACTTGGATTGAAGCTGTGGTGATCTCTGTCCGTGAATTTGGCCAACTCTTTTTTGAACTCTAAGTCAACATCCGAAATAGCTCCATTTCTGTGTTTAGCAATGAGAATCTGCGCCAGACCGACTGTGGAATGCCCTTCCGCATTGGTCAAAATACCGTAATACTCGGGGCGGTAAATGAAACCAACGATATCAGCATCTTGCTCGATGGCTCCCGATTCACGGAGGTCAGAAAGTATTGGACGCTTATCTCCGGGACGTGATTCTACGCTACGTGACAACTGAGACAGTGCGATGATTGGAACATCGAGTTCTTTTGCGATCTGTTTGATCGAGCGAGAAATGGAAGAGATCTCCTGCTCACGGTTACCACCTCGGCCATCTCCACCACCAACGGACATCAACTGCAAATAATCGATGATGATGATTTGAATACCATGTTGTGCTTTAAGCCTACGGCACTTTGCACGAAGGTCAAATACGGAAAGTGCTGGAGTGTCATCAATGAACAAAGGGGCATCCGCCAATTTGGCAATTCGCTGATTCAATTGTTGCAATTCCAACTCTGACAAATTACCGCGGCGCAATTTATCCCCTTCAATCTCCGTCTCACTGGCGATCAAACGTT
This sequence comes from Flavobacteriales bacterium, assembly GCA_947442505.1. GTDB lineage: Bacteria > Bacteroidota > Bacteroidia > Flavobacteriales_D > Sanyastnellaceae > CAMCTV01. Next base: position 65,710 of record CANEVR010000002.1, read on the forward strand.
GCACCAACTGCAAGCTGGACATCTCCAAGGAGAATACAGCGACAGGAGCTTTGTGCTCTACTGCGATGTTCCGCGCCATGGACAAGACGAAAGCTGTTTTACCCATCGCAGGACGTGCAGCGATAACGATCATGTCCGAACGCTGCCAACCATTGGTGATGCGGTCCAAGGCATTGAAGCCAGAAGGCACACCTGTCACGCCGGTCTTGTTCTTCATGGCCTTGTCTATCTCATCCAATGCTTGCTTGACCAAGTGACTCATCTTGTCGTAGTTCTTTCGAATATTTCCTTGGGTCACCTCAAACAAACCAGACTCGGCCTTGTCCAACAATTCAAAAACATCGGTCGTTTCCTCATAAGCGTGGGTGATGATACCACCGGAAATTCTAATCAACTCCCGCTGAATAAATTTCTGTGCAATAATCCTAGCGTGGGCTTCGATATTGGCTGAAGAGGCCACTTGATTGGTCATGGCGGCGATGTATGGTGCGCCACCGGCGGCATCCAACAAACCTTCTTTTCTCAATTGCTGAGAAACCGTTAAGATATCAATGGGAGAACCATTGGAAAACAACGAGCGAACAGCACTATAAATGAGGGTATGCTTGGGATCATAAAATGAATTGGGCTCCAAAATCTCAATCACGGAATTCACCGCGGAATTGTCCAACATAACGGCACCCAACACTGCCACTTCCAGGTCTCTGGCATTTGGTGGGATTCTTCCCATTTCACTGCCCAAAACATTGGCGTTAAAATCTAAACTCTTCTTTCCTCTGGTGGTGCGTGTTTGTTTGTCCATGAACTTTAATTAAGGGACATCAAAGTTAGAGAGGTGAGGCGCTATTGCAGCGCTATTCTATTCACATTGCATCCATTCCCTATTTTAATAACTTTTGAAACGATAAGAATCCCAATAAATTCAAGGATTCCCGATGAAAATAATGTCAATAAAAAAAAGAGTTTTCAACTTACATTTGGATAATGCGGTGGATTCCATTATGTCTGGTATTGTTGGCTTTTTTCTCTTGTAAAAAAGATGAGCATGCTATACCCACTGTAAATATGGAATGGTTGGGCAATCAAGGACCATTTGGATTTGGTGATGCAATAAACGTCAAGGTTGAGGCCAAAGTTATTGGAGATGAAAAAATCGAAAAAATTACCTTGCACCTGAGTGATGGGAAGCAAAAAATTTGGCTTTCTTCGACGGCAGCTGATGCACTACCATCTCACTCATACCAAGGGCAATTATCATTGGAATTGAATGATCCTTACCTTCCTTCAGGCAAGTACTTTCTAAAAGTCACAGCATATACTGCTCACACCTCAAAATCTGCATTTCTTGAGTGCACCATCATCGAATTGCAAAAAAAACGAAGAAACATTTTTGTCATCAACAACAACGGATTTGCTGGAGCCATGATTGATACACTCTCTTTTTCCATGCAAATGGGACCATGGCGAAGTGCGCTAGGCGCGCGATACTTGCCCATGGTTAATTCTTACAACAAATCATTTTGGTCATGTCAATCTGGACTATCCACTCTAGAAATGATGCACATTCAAAACCCATATTCTGAATTGTTCTCCTATCCGTTTGAAGGGAGCAATGACTATTTTATGGATGCTGACGATGATGATGCCAATCATAGTATCTGGTTCAGCACACAAGATGGAATGAGACAATTCGATAAGAATGGGCAATTTTCACAATGGATTCCAGGCGACAATCAAAACCAACTTTGCGTCACAGAAAAATACTTGTGTGTGAATCAAAAAACACCCGGCCAACCAGGACGTTTAAAATTATACCTAAAAACAACGGGGAGTATGATTCATTCATGGGTTCATGGACTTGACATCATAGATGTATTTGACTTGGACGGAAAAATTGGTTTGATTACGCTAAACAACGGCGAATATGAGGTTTCGCTTTTTGACCTTGAAACTTTGCTTCCGATCAATTGGCATTCTTTATTGAGCTACTCGAGCAACAACTTCCAATGCCTCACAACAGGAAATGGACTTTGGATCAGCGACGAAAATGGACTTCACCATTGGGATAATCAGGGAGAATGGAATAATACATGGGGCAATTACCATCCCACCCGTTTGGCTTCTGATAAAACAGAACCCTTGATTTGGATGATTGATGCTGGAGAACTCAAGGGCTTTCACTACCTGATGCAACAGGAGGTTTTTCAAAGTACAGATAATGGGTATTCAGAATTGGCTATTAGCTACAACAAGTGAACAAACCTGCCTCAAAATGGTTTTTCAATTATGAATATTCTCATATCTGGAGGTACAGGAAATGTTGGTAAAATCCTTATCCCGCTCATCAAGCAATCGGGACATGAATGCTACATCCTAACACGTTCTCCGAAATCAAAAAACGATATATTTTGGAATCCGACTACAGGAGAAGGAGAACTTCCCGATGGTATTGAAATGAACGCCGTTGTGCATTTGGCAGGATACAGTGTATCCAACAAATGGACAAAAAAAAACAAGCAGGAAATGGTGGATTCCAGATTACAATCCACCGAACTATTAAAAAAAATGCTACTGGCAAAAAAATCTGAAAACATAACTTGGATTCAGGCCAGTGCGATTGGCATATACAACAACACGCAAGAGTGGCAAGATGAAACGAGTGCACATGGAAAAGGATTTCTTGCGCAACTCACGTCTGATTGGGAGCAGGCCATTTTTGAACATCCCAAAAGTTGGAGAAAAGTCACGCTCAGAATTGGTGTTGTGATGGACAAGGCATCAGGGGCCTTGCCCGCCATGATGCCTGTCTTCAAATTGGGATTGGGTTCCGGATTGGGTTCTGGCAAGCAATGGATGAGTTGGATTGGCATTGAAGATTTGGCCGGAATGATTTTATTTGCGATCAGCAATAACAACCTACAAGGAACTTACAATGCTGTGGCACCTGTGCCTGTGGATAACAATGCGTTCAGCAAGCTATTGAGTCAATCATTGAAGCGACCATTTTGGTTGCCCAATGTCCCCGCATTTGTCCTCAAGCTCCTTGTTGGCGAAATGGCCAGCATGGTACTCAACAGCCAGCGCATATCATCCAAAAAAATTCAAGAAGCTGGATTTGAATTTAAATACAAAACATTGGATCAACAATTTCAAGCCATCTTCCCATGAAACAAAAAGTGGTCATCCATTGGTTTAGACGAGACCTTAGATTAAATGATAATACAGCACTCTTTCATGCAGGGGAATCTGGTTTCCCCGTTTTGCCCATTTTCATTTTTGACAAAAATATTTTAGACAAACTTGAGAACAGGAAAGACGCCCGAGTAGGATTTATTCATCAAACCCTTGGCGCTATGCACCATCAATTGCAAGGACAAGGCAAAGGGATTCAGTTTTTCTACTCTACTCCAGAAGAAACATGGAAGAATTTAATTCAACAGTATGAAATCCAAGGGGTGTTCTTTAACCGGGACTATGAACCTTATGCTCGGGAGAGAGATGCAGCGCTATACCAAGTTTTGCAGAGCCATAACATACCGATGCATACATACAAAGATCATGTGATTTTTGAAAAGAAAGAGGTCTGCAAGGATGATGGTAAACCCTATACCATTTTTACTCCATACAGCAAAAAGTGGAAGTCGCTGCTGAAACCAGAAATGCTAGAACAAAAACCATCATTGGGTTTTGAAAAATTTCAAGAGATGGGTAAGCAATCCATCATCACGCTCAAAGAAATGCACTTTCAGGAAAGCGAACAAGAAATACCATCTACACAAGTTGATTTGTCCATCGTTCAAAAATATCATGAAACCCGCGATATTCCTTCAATCAAAGGTACCAGTAGAATCAGTTTGCACCTGAGATTTGGTACCATCAGTATTCGTCAATGCGGGAAGATTGGATTGGAAGGAAATGAAAAGTGGCTGAATGAATTGATCTGGCGGGATTTTTATCAAATGATTATTTACTGTTTTCCGCACAGTGCATCCGCGTCATTCAAACCACAATATGACCGGATATCTTGGCGTCATGATGAAGAAAATTTCAGAAAATGGTGTGAAGGAAAAACGGGATATCCCATTGTGGATGCCGGCATGCGCGAGTTGAACGAGACCGGCTTCATGCACAATCGAGTTCGAATGATTGTTGCTAGTTTTTTAACCAAACATTTGCTCATTGATTGGCGCTGGGGAGAGAGATATTTTGCGGAGAAATTACAAGATTATGAAATGGCCAGCAACGTGGGTGGATGGCAGTGGGCAGCTGGAAGTGGATGCGATGCAGCGCCGTATTTCAGAATATTCAATCCATACAGCCAAACAGAAAAATTTGACAAAGAACACCGATACATCGCCCATTGGGTTCCAGAGTGGAAAAGCAAAGAATACCCCAAGCCTATAGTAGATCATGCGCAAGCGAGAGAGCGATGTCTTCAAGTTTACAAAGAAGCATTGACTGCGCCTTTGTAGATTTGCTTCATGAATATCCGTTCCATCCTTCAAGGAATCAACGTATTGGATTTATCCACTGTATTGGCGGGACCCAGTGTGGGCACTTTTTTGGCTGAGTTAGGAGCCGAGGTAACCAAGATAGAATCACCACAAGGAGATGTTACACGAACATGGTTTGGCGTCAATGAAGATCAATCCACTACCAGTGCCTATTATCTTTCAGTGAACGCCAATAAAAATGTTCTAGTGATGGATATAAATACAAATCGGTCAGAACTTGAAGAACTCATTTCAAAATCAGACATAGTACTTCTGAATTTCAAATCCTCTGATGAGGTAAAATTTGATCTGAGACCGGACGATCTGTTGCAGCGCTATCCACATTTGATCATCGGGAAAATAAAAGGCTTTGAGCATGAGGAAGGACGCGTAGCCTATGATGTTGCTATACAAGCGGAGACAGGATACATGAGCATCAACGGTGAAAAAGATTCAGAACCACTTAAACTTCCCGTTGCCTTTATGGATGTATTGGCAGCGCATCAACTCAAGGAAGGTCTATTGTGTGCTTTGTTAGATAAGACAAAAACAGGAGAGGGAATGTTGGTGGAGTGTTCATTGGAAAGTGCAGGAATAGTGAGTTTGATGAACCAAGGAAGTAATTTCTTAAAAACAGGTAAAGTTCCAATAGCGGCTGGCTCCTTGCATCCAAACATTGCGCCTTACGGGGAGCAAATTGTTTTCAAGGACAACACAAGGATCGTATTGGCCATTGGAAGTGATAAACAGTTTGCCTCACTTTGCAGCTTGTTAAAATGTGATGCAATGGCCAATGATCAGCGATTTCACAACAATATCTCAAGGGTTCAGAATCGAAAAGAATTGCTTCATATTTTGACCAAAGCGGCAGAAAGTATTTCCTTTCCAACCATAAGAGAATCACTCATTGGCCATAGCGTTCCATTTGGTGAAGTTAAAACCATTGATCGGGTTATGGACAGCACAAGCGCGCGGGAGAAAATCACTGTTCATTCCAATGGTGAGCGCAGCGTCTCACATGTTGGATTCAATATTATTAAATAAAATAATCAGCGCAATCTTCCAATCGCATACCTACAACATCTTTGGGAGACACGGCAGCGTTTTTCCAATCAATGGGCCATTGTATTTGCAGTGACTCATCACCGACATGCAAACAACGTTCAGCATCAGGTGAATAATACTGCGAGCATTTGTACTTGACCAGTGTGTTGTCTTCCAAACTGAGAAAACCATGCGCGAAACCCTCTGGAACAAAAAGAAATTTAAAATCTGAGGCCTTGAGTTCGATCATCAAATGCTTCCCAAAAGTGGGACTAGACCGACGCAAATCCACTACCACATCAATAATACTCCCGGTCACAACTTGAATCAACTTTGCTTGTGATTTTGGGGGGATTTGAAAATGCAAACCCCGCAAAGTATTTTTGTTGGAGCAGCTTTGATTGTCTTGAACAAAGGTCAAATTCAATCCTGTGTTCAAACGAAAAGCAGCCTCATTAAAACTTTCAAAGAAATAACCCCTATCGTCGTGAAAGATCTTGGGCTCTACGGTCAGGATTCCGTTTAAAGACAATGGAACAATCTTCATTTATTTGGCTAAGATGGATAAGTAAAGGACTAAAGTTGTTGCCAGTGTGATAACTGGTGAGATAACACCTAAAAAGCCTGATGCATAAAGAGGTCTGGGCTCTACATAGATAATATCACCATTTTGTATGTAGAATTCACTGTACGCCAATGCGTCAATTTTTGACATGTCAAATAAGTACACTTCATTTTTACCTTTCACGTTCCTAATCACCTTGATTTTAGCGCTTATCCCTCGGCTATTGATACCACCAGCAATTGTAATTGCTTCCAATAAAGAAACACGATAATTGGGCAGATCAACCACCTGGCTCAAAGAACCACCTCCACCAAAATAAATAAATCGATTGTTCACTATGCGCAATATACAATAAGGCTCAACAAAAAATTGGGCAAACTTCTTCTCCAAATATTCTTGAGCTTCGAATAGGGTCATACCATTGAGGTTGGTTTTACCTAACAGCGGAAGATTATACAATCCATTAATGTCCTGCACATACCCAATCTGAGACATCGTTCGGCTTAGCCTTGTACTTTGGGTTTGACCACCATCAGTGCTGACGACAGATTCAAAAATCATATCACCATTTCGGGTCAACAACATCAACTCAATGACAGAAGATGTGTTGATTTTTTGTTCTCTCGCCACCGTATCCAATTTTGGAACCGCAAATGGATAATCTTCATCCGTTTGGAGCATAAAATCTCTATTCACAATACATGAACTGAAAAACAGCATCAGTGCACTGACCAATATGCTTAATTTTGTTTTTGATGACATGGAACAAAAATAACACAAAACCATAAACTTGTGAAGGTTGTAATTATTGGAGCTTCAGACAATTCGGAGCGATACAGTTATAAAGCCACAGAGGCACTTGTCAAGAAAGGTTTCGACATTGTACTTGTTGGAATGAAAAACAAAACGGTCTTTAACCATGTGATACAGCCAACAATTCCTGCATTGATAGAAGATGCCGTTGTTACACTTTATATTGGTCCGCAGCATCAAGATTCGTTTATACCAGCAATCATTCTTTTAAATCCCGTTAAAGTCATCTTTAATCCAGGAACTGAAAACCCTTCATTTCAGGCGTTATTGGATGCCAACAATATTGTTTGGGAAGAAGCTTGCACGTTGGTCAAACTGAGCCTGAATCAATTCCCATGATTACCATTCGCAAAGCTACCCCCGAAGACTGTGATGTTATTTTACTTTGGGAAAATAATCCTTTGCTTTGGGAAGTAACAGATGAACCTGGCCCCTTCACCCCAGATGATATTTCTTCTTTTCTTAAGGAAAAAAATTCAATGAAATCTGCAAATCAAGAACGCTGGATCATAGAAAATGCGCATGAACCCATTGGCATGATTGATTTGTTCCAATGGGATCCAGACCAACAGTCGGTAGGGGTTGGAATAGCTTTACCCAATATTGAATTTAGAAAAAAAGGATTTGCGAGTGATGCGCTAAAAATTCTCCACTCTGCCATGCAGATGAAATATGGTATTCTGCATTTTCATTGCATCATCCATCCGGACAATCCAGCATCTCAAAAGTTGTTTGAGAAATTGGGATACCAAAAAACAAGGACTGAAATTCATCGAAATCAAAAAGTTTATCGATATCAGAAAAGTATTGCATCATGAAAAAATTAATTATTATCACTGCCATAATCATCTTGGGATTATCCGCTTTCTTTGGGTACGGATTATGGTACAAAACTTCCGATGCAGAAATTATTTTTTCAATTTCTGAAGAATCAACTCCTTCTGAAATTGCTGAACGATGGCCTTTTGACAATTTTTGGAAGCAATCATTTATTTCAGGTTGCGCATTGAAAAGACTAAAACAAATTCCTGCTGGTAAATACAAAATCAGCGCTGACATGTCCCCCATTGACGTTATTCACATGTTAAGAAGAAAGGAGCAAATAGACATACTGATTAGAATAGACACTACCAACCAATCAGACTCACTATTCCAACTTTTCACTCAAGAGTTGGGACAACCGTCCATGCAATACCAAAATGCATTTGACAGTGTTTTTCATTCTGAATATCCGGTATCAAACGCCAATATCCGCACCACTTATTTCTTTGCTGATACCTATACCTTTACATACGGCGAGCAGGCTATAAAAATTGCCAAAAGATTTCATCAATTCTATTTGGATTTCTGGACAAATGAAAGATTGGAGAAAGCAAAAGAATTGGGATTAACCAAAGAGGAAGTGTACATCTTGGCATCAATGGTCAAAGGAGAAACCAAAATTTTTTCAGAGGCTTCAACCATTGCTGGACTGTATTTAAATCGATTAAGAAAACCCATGAAGCTTCAGTGCGATGCAACCGTAAAATATGCGCTTCAATTAAAAAATGCACAACGCATATTAAAGCAAGATCTGAATCTAAACTCACCCTACAACACCTACATCATTGATGGACTTCCCCTTGGTCCCATATTCATCACAGAGAAGAAATACATTGATGCAGTGCTTCAATATGAAAAGCACAATTTCATTTATATGTGCGCAGCTGATGATGGTAGTGGACAACATTTGTTTACTTCATCGTTTGATGAGCATCAGAAAAATGCGGTGAGGTATCAGAAGTATTTGAATGGACTGAACATCCAGAGATGATAAAAAAAACATTTTTATGTTTCTGTCTTTTGGCATTTGGTTTCAGGTGCTTCAGCCAAAAAACAGATAGTCTATGCAATTGTCAAAAGACTGTCCCGATAGGAACCGTAGCATTTGGATCAATGAGTCTAATAGCACTCAATGAAATGTGGTACAAAGATTACCCCCGTTCTTCTTTTCACTTTTTCAATGACGGCAAGGAGTGGTTGCAAATGGACAAAGTAGGACATGCCTTCAGTGCATACCAGCTGAATGAGTTCTTTTTCAATCAATACCAACGAACAGGATATGATGCAAAAAGAAGTATACGGAACGCAACAATTTCCTCATTGAGTTATATGACAACAATTGAATTACTAGATGGATTTTCAAAACAATGGGGGTTTTCACCTTGGGATATGACAGCAAATTTATCTGGATCATTTTTACATTTAATACAACAAAAAAAATGGAGCGAGCAAAAAATAAAAATGAAGTTTTCATATCATGAAACACCATTTTCAAAATACAACACTTCACAATTAGGTGATAATTTTCAACAACGTGTTTTCAAAGACTACAATGGTCAAACCTACTGGTTGTCTTTTAATTCAACACTACTTTTCAATAAAACCAACACTTTGCGAGATGTAATATCATTATCTATTGGGTATAGTGCATCGGAAATGACGCATGCCAAAACCAACAATCTTATTGTTAATAATTTTCAACGTCATCGTGAATTTCTTTTTTCTTTTGACGCAGATTTGAATCGTGTGAAATGGAAGCGGAAAGGTTTGAAAAAAGTGATGAGGATTTTCAACGTAATCAAAGTTCCTTTGCCTACGATGAAGATACGCGAGAATGGAAAAATTAGTTTTCACCTGTTCTACTTCTAACATTGAACGCAATGCGCACACTGACATTTAGGCAACAATCAACCGTTTAATACTATGAGTAAAACAAAAAAGGCTGCAGCACCTAAAAAAGCTGCAAAGAAGGCCGCTCCAGCTAAGAAAGCTGCTGCCCCTGCAAAGAAAGCTGCTGCTCCTGCAAAGAAGGCCGCTCCTGCTAAGAAAGCTGCTGCTCCTGCTAAGAAAGCCGCTCCAGCTAAGAAAGCTGCTGTGAAAAAAGCTGCTCCAGCCAAGAAAGCTGCCGCTCCTAAAAAAGCTGCTGCTAAGAAAGCTGCTCCAGCTAAAAAAGCTGCTGCTCCTGCTAAGAAAGCTGTTGCTAAGAAAGCTGCTCCAGCTAAGAAGGCTGCTCCAGCTAAAAAAGCTGCTGCTAAGAAGAAGTAATTTTTTCTTACCGAAATTAAAAGCCCCGATTACTCGGGGCTTTTTTTATTTCTGATAACTCAGTTCCAACAGTATGGGCAAATGGTCACTATATCCACCCTTGTAGCTATCACCAACATAAGTGCGCGATGGTGACATCTCACCTTTGTTGTTGGTGTACATCATGAAATCAAATGCGACAGCTTCTGAACGTTTAAACAACCACCCCTTACCATCTTGTCCCAATATTTCGCTATTTACAATGAATTGATCTAGAAAACCCCACTCCCCTTTGTAGAAGTGGCTTCCCTTATTTGTATCATCCGTTTTTTTCATGAGATTGGAAAATTGTTTTCCATTCACCCACTCCAACCTTGCCACACTTTGATTGTCCGGATAATCATTAAAATCACCCATCAATATCATATAGCAATCAGGATTCTGTTTCATCCGATTGGTCATCACCATAGATAGCTGTTCAGACGCTAGCTGCCTGGATGGCGCTGATTTTTCAGTTCCTCCACTTCTACTCGGCCAATGGTTGACATAAAAAACAATTAACTCATTGTTCACTCTTCCCACTACTTCGAGTATATGTCTTGTTTTGTCATTCTCTGGTAAAACAATATTGTGCTTATTCACACTCACCAATTCCATCACATCGTTACGAAACAAAAGTCCAACATCAATACCACGCTCATCCTCTCCCTCAATAAAGGCCACTTGATAATGACCTTCATTCAGAAGTGTCTTGGACATCAGATCATTGAGGCATGATGCATGTTCAACCTCAATCAGCCCAATTGCCATTGGCCATATTCCGTTCTCGTTTTTGACTGCTTCAACCACTTGCGCGATGTGATTCAATTTTTCATGATATCGTTTTGCATTCCAATTGAGTTTTCCATTGGGTGTAAAATCGTCATCATTCTCAGGATCATTGATGGTGTCAAAAAGATTCTCTACGTTATAGGACATGACATAAGCCTCAGAAACTTGACTATCGCTTGACACACCCACCTTGATTCGCTTTGAGCGAGGAACAAAACAACCTGTGGCAAAAATCACCATCAAGATTAGCCCATAAAAAACTTTCAATTTCATGTTCATTAATTTCCGACAAATCTAAACCGATTGTTGATGGTTGGCTATTTTTACAATATGAAATTGTTGATGCGCACTTTTCAAGCACTTTTCCTAGGTGCCTTATTAAATGGCTGCATGTCATCAACGGAAAACCTTGACAAGACAGTCTTCTATTACAATGAAAGTGGAAGTGTGAAGTCCCTAGATCCCGCTTTTTCAAATGACTTGGAAAGCATGTGGATCATCAATCAATTGTTTGATGGCCTTGTAGGATTGGATAGTAATCTTATTCCACAGCCACTTATTGCTCATTCCTGGAATATCTCAGCCGATCAGAAAACCTATCAATTTCATTTGCGAAACAATGTTTGGTTTCACCATTACGCCGGCAATCAAAGACGCGTAAAAGCATCGGATTTTGTTTTCAGCTTTGAACGCATCATCAATTCTGAATTGGCTTCTCCAGGCAAATGGATATTTGACGCTTGCATAAAAGAACATCCGTTTGTTGCCATTAATGACAGCACACTAGAAATAAAACTTCAAAAACCGCAAGGTTCTTTTTTACAATTGCTTTCAACAGTATTTGCCAATGTCGTATTACCAGAGGCCGTATTGGCATCAGCTGAGAATTTTAGAACACACCCTATTGGAACTGGTCCCTTTGAATTCAAATTTTGGGAAACAGATGTTGCCATGGTTTTGCACAGTAACCCTAATTATTGGATGAAAGATAATGATGGGAAATCTCTGCCCTATCTGGATGCAGTTAAAATTGATTTTGTTAAAGATGTGTATGCAGAATTTCAAGGATTACGAAGTGGGAAATATGATTTCATGAGTGGATTGGATGCCAATTTCATTGATGAGCTGCTCACACCTGATGGGCATCTCGTGAGCAATCAAGATGAACTGAAGATGTATAAAATGCCATTTATCAAAACAGACTATATAGGTTTTTTATTGGATGAGCAAAGCCGCGAAATCACACAAGATAAGGACTATCGAAAATTGATTTATTTCACAACGCCCAGAAAGGAGATTTGTCAACTGCGCAACAATCTCATTCTGCCCGCCAATCAGGGCTTTGTACCTCCAACACTGCTGAGCAAGGGCCATTTTCACAAGAATCAAAACAGCAATAAAAATAGCGTTGATTCATTGCTCCAAGTTTTGCATCAGAGATGGGGAAGTCCACTTCCCAGTGTCACATTGACCATCACCCCTGAGTACACTGATATTTTTGAAATGATGCAGAAGCATTGGTCCAAACTTGGAATCAACATTCAAATACAAGTCCTTCAGTCATCCACTTTTAAAGATGCGGTAGCCAAAGGAAAAGTGACCATGTTTCGAAAAAATTGGTTGGCCGACTATGCTGATGCCGAAAACTTCTTACAGATTTTTCGCAGAGAACTATGGTCACCTGCGGGAGCCAATTACACCCACTATTTCAACCCCCAGTTTGAAAAGCTCTACAACCAATCCTCTGAATTGACCAATCTTGAAGAGCGGCACCGATATCAAACCGACATGGAAGAAATTGTCTTACAAGATTACCCCGTTATCCCATTGTACTATGATCAAGTGGTTCATTTTGTCAATAAACGAGTGAAAAATTGGCGCATTAACGGGGTCAATCAAATCGATTTAACGAAAGTTCAAAAAGTAAACTTAAATTAGCCGGCATGTTAAAAATTGACACCCATACGCACATCATGCCGGCGCAAATTCCCAATTGGACAAAGGAATTTGGCTACGCTGGGTTTATTCACCTCGATCATCACCGAGCGGGGTTTGCAAGAATGATGCAGGGTGACAAATTTTTCCGAGAAATTGAATCCAATTGTTGGGACCCGATATTGCGGATTCAGGAATATGCGCAATTTGATACGCAAGTTCAGGTGGTATGCACCATTCCTGTTTTGTTCTCATATTGGGCCAAACCGGAAGATGGACTTAAAGTCAGTCAATTCTTGAACGATCACATTGCACAAATTTTTCAAGATCATCCCAAACATTATGTTGGATTGGCAACCCTTCCCATGCAGGATGTGGATATGGCCATCGAGGAATTAGAACGATGCAAAAAATTGGGTTATCGCGGAATTCAAATAGGTTCAAACATCAACAATCTTAATTTGAGCGAACACGTGTTTTTCCCATTGTGGCAAAAGATAGAAGAGCTGGATATGTGTGTGATGGTTCATCCTTGGGAAATGATGGGCGAAGCCAACATGAAAAAATATTGGCTGCCCTGGTTGGTGGGCATGCCCGCAGAAACCGCCCGGGCAATGGCGTCATTGATATTTGCTGGCGTTATGGATATGTTTCCAAAGGTTCGTTGGTTGTTTGCCCACTCGGGGGGATCTTTTATTCCAACAATAGGAAGATTGGAGCATGGCTTCAATTGCCGACCAGACTTAGTAGCTGTAGACAATCCCAATAACCCCAGAAATTATATTGGTAAATTTTGGGTCGATAGTGCAACCCACGATCCTGAGTTGTTGCATTACATACTAAAAAAGCAGGGCAAAGAAAAGGTAGCCTTGGGAACCGATTACCCATTTCCTTTGGGTGATTTGGAAATTGGCAAATTCATATTGGAAATGGGATTGGACGCGGACACCATAGATTGGATGTACCATGGTTCGGCACTGGCATGGTTGGGAATGAAAAAGAATGATTTTATTGGATAGGAATAGTCAATTCTGATTTGTTTCCTGCAAAATCTTCCAACTGAATCTTCAAAACATCGGCTTTCAATGCAGTTGTTTTTTTTGTATCCCAGTACAACATGTTTGCTTTCTGATCATAACGCAACATTACCCAAGTATTGTCCTTTGTTAAGGCATTATAACGCTTTACTCCACTCAAATTATCCATCACCAAAAGACTGCCCTTGTCTCGATCAATGAGCACAACTTTTGGTCCATCCGTATCTTCCAGTAAAAAATACTGACCGGATTTATTTACGCCAATGCCATCCTGTTCTTTGCTCCACCCCAACCATGAACCTTCTTCATTCAACTTTACCAAACCCATCTTCGCTTTGATGCTATCTGGCATATCCCTCCAGTATTTGGATGCATTGCTCAAATAAATCTTCTGTGCAAAAGCGGATGGTGGTGTAATAGAAAACAACAGACTATCCACCTTGAACTGACCATCCTCCACCCGTCTTTTCATTCTGTACTGCAAATTCAAAGGGGTGTCTTCATACAGTGCATTGGGGGGAATGGACAATGACCAATCCTCCGATTTCAGCAAACCTCCCTTCTCCCAGGAGATTGCATCGACGGCAGCTGATTGAACTTGCTCATCTTTTTTCTTCTTAATAAAAGCAAAAACACAAGTGGCATTTCCACTGAAATCGGTAGCCAAACAAGTAATGGCATGCACCATGGTATCCTTGATGTGCACCCAGCCATCTTTTTCCAAATAAATAAAAGGATACTGCGGCGCGTTGGGCAATTTGTAACAACGATGCACATTGGCTTTTTGCGCGGACCACTCTGGATAAAACACATGTGCATTTACATCCTTGGTCTGATTAAAATCAAGAGAATCGAATAAAAGTTCGGAGATGATATTTCCGTCTAGAAGGGTGATGATCTGTTTGACTCCTGTTGGGTGATTGGCATCTAAAACAAAATCTTTCACCTGCAAGGCTACTCCAAAAGTATCTGGCACTTCATACAATGTATCCTCTCTACCAAATGACTCACCTGCAAAATGAAAATCCAAGCGTTGGACATTATCAAAAGATCCTTTGGGAATAAAGCTCATGTATTCGATGAGCGGTCGAGAGATGTCCTCAACTTTGAATCCGTATAATGAAGGATCGATTGTTTTTTCAGTGAACTGATTTCTGATCTCGAAATGAAGATGCGGCCCACCACTCGATCCAGAGTTACCTGATTTACCTATTTCCGCTCCACGAACAATATGAAATTGATTGGGTTCAAATGCGACATCCAACTCAAAAGACTGTTTCTCGTATTGCAGACGATAAACCTCATCGGCCAATGAATTTTTAAATTCAGACAGATGACAATAGACCGAAACCAAATGATATTGCGGATGGGTAATGTAAATCGCATTACCATATCCTTTGGCAGACACTTTTATTCTGGAAACATATCCATCAGCGATGGACATCACCTTTAAACCTTCTTTTTCTTGCGTTTGAATGTCCCAACCTGAGTGAAAATGATTGCTGCGCAATTCAGCAAAGCTGCCAGATAAAGAAATGGGGATATCCAATGGCGAAGAAAAATCATTGGGGAACTTTTGGGCGCATACATCGCCTGAAAACATCAAAAGAACTGAAACCATTAAAACGCTGCACCAATTTAAAATCCTATTCATCGATGGCAATTTAGAAAAACTTGTTGAGAAATTGATGTACAGAATGAAAAACCTTATCGGAATTGAACTACATTTGGTGTGCGATAGAACATGTGAAAATGAATCCAGAAACACTTTTTGTACAACTTGAAGCCAATATTCGCCGCTTGGGTGAACAGAAGCAGCAATTGGAAGAAACCATTGCCAAACAGAAAGGTGAATTAAGTTCTCTTTATACGATTAATAAGGAGCTTCAAGCACAAATAGACGATTTGAGGGAGAGTTTGGAACATGTAAACAATCGTCCAGTATTGAATCAGGAAAAAGATTTGGAACCATTCAAAGCTCAGACCCAGCAGAGGATTCAGGACTTGGTAAAAGAGATAGATGAGTGTATAGCATTAATCAACGCTTGAGATGAGTACAGTTTCAGTTAAAGTCAAGATTGCAGGAAGATATTACCCGCTGAACATTCAGCAGGAAGAGGAAGCAACCTTAAGACAAGCAGAAGCCAAGATCCAATCCAACATTGATGCTTTTCAAGAAAAATACGGAGTAAAGGATATGCAAGACTTGTTGGCCATGACATTGTTGCAAATGGCCACCAAATCCCCACAGCCCGCTGCCTCCACGGACAATTCAACGATCACTCAATTGGAAAAGCTCAATGCACTAACAGCATCCCTGTTGGTGGAGTAATCCTAAACTTTATCTCTTACCCACTCTGCAAACCCTCATGAAAGCATGAGGATAATGTATCATTCACTAAAACCATAAAACGATGGATCTAATGATTCTTGTGGGTATTGTTGCAGGACTTGTCATCGGCTTTGCCGGGGCTTGGTTTGTCTTCAACAGTGTCCTAAAAACCAGAAAAGAAAGCCTTGTCTCCGAGGCCATGAAAGAAGGAGAAACCATTAAAGAGAAAAAAATTCTTCAAGCCAAGGAGCGTTTTTTAGAATTGAAATCTCAACATGAGAAAGAAGTCCATGAGCGCAATAATAAAGTAAAGCAATCTGAGGATAAAACCCGAAACAGAGAAAAAGAATTGTCTCAACAAACGGAGCAAATCAAAAAGAAGGACAAGGAGATTGAAACGCAGAGAGAGCAACTCAACAAACAATTGGAGCTTACTCAGAAAAAGCAATCTGAACTGGATAAAAACAACCAGAAAGCCGTTTCTCTTCTTGAAGACTTGAGTAAAATGACTGCCGATCAGGCCAAGAATACCCTGATGGAGCAATTGAAAGAGGATGCGCGCAATGCCGCTGCTGGACAAATTCAAGCCATCATCGATGAAGCCAAATTGAAGGCCAATCAGGATGCCAAGAAGATTGTGATTCAAACCATTCAACGCACAGCCGTAGAGCATGCCGTAGAAAACAGCGTATCAGTTTTCAATATTGAAAACGATGAGGTTAAAGGACGCATCATCGGTCGTGAGGGAAGAAACATCCGTGCGCTAGAAGCAGCTACAGGAGTTGAAATCATCGTTGATGACACGCCAGAGGCCATTGTACTTTCTTGCTTTGATCCAGTACGAAGAGAAATTGCTCGTCTGTCATTGCACCAATTGGTAACAGATGGACGTATCCATCCAGCCCGTGTAGAAGAGGTTGTCGCCAAAGTTAAAAAGAACATTGAAGATGAAATCATGGAAGTGGGTAAACGCACTTGTATTGATTTGGGCATTCATGGCTTGCACAGTGAACTGATTCGCATGGTTGGCCGTATGAAGTACCGTTCATCTTACGGACAGAATTTGTTGCAGCACTCAAGAGAGGTTGCCAATTTGTGCGCCACCATGGCCAGTGAATTGGGTCTGAATCCAAAGACAGCCAAGCGCGCAGGTTTGCTCCATGACATAGGAAAGGTTCCAGATGATGAGAGCGAATTGCCACATGCTATTTTGGGAATGAAGTTGGCAGAGAAATATGGAGAAAAACCAGATGTTTGCAACGCCATCGGAGCTCACCATGATGAGGTGGAAATGAAGTTCATGTTGTCTCCCATCATTCAGGTTTGTGATGCTATCTCTGGAGCTCGTCCGGGTGCACGCAGAGAAGTTGTTGAAGCCTATATTCAGCGTTTGCGTGATCTTGAAAACATGGCGCTTGAATATCCTGGAGTAAGCAAGAGTTTTGCCATCCAAGCTGGACGTGAATTGCGTGTAATGGTAGAAGCCGATAAAGTTTCTGATGATCAAAGTGATGCTTTGGCCTTGAGCTTGGCCAACCGTATTGAAACAGAAATGACTTACCCAGGTCAGGTCCGTGTTACAGTGATTAGAGAAAAAAGAGCGGTCGGCGTAGCACGATAACTTATTCAAAAATATGTCTATTTATAAGCCCCCTTGTGGGGCTTTTTTCATATAAATTATAGGTATCTTTTTTTGACAAAAACCAATGCAATCGGTGAACTTATTCCGAATAGACCTCGCATACATTATGCACGCTTGAAGATTCCATCTGGTAGATTTTTTCTTTGCTGCATGAAGACACAACCAACCTTTTGGCTCTATTTCAGTCGAACTGAAAGACAAGCATTGACCCTACTCACCTTTTTCTTTATTGTTCAAATTTGCATTCGTATTTGGGTAATCCCACGTTATTTCCCCATCCATACGCCCCATTGGAAAAGCCTACAATTGATTGATACTGCAGATCAGAAAACACATGAAATCATTACAGCATATTTGTATGACTCGACATTGGAAAAAACATCGATCCCAGTTGTGTTAGAAATCAATCAAGCTGACAGCGCCCAACTCGAAAAATTGCCGATGATTGGTGGGTTTCTTGCCAAGCAGATTGTTGCCTACCGCGAAGCGCTGGGTGGGTATTACTCATTGACTCAGTTGCTTGAAATCAAATACCTCAAAGAAGAGACTTGGGAAAAACTGCATGGGCAATGGTCATGCAATGGCCAAATAAGAACCATTCAAGTCAATCAAGCAAACCTAGAAACGTTGGCAAAACATCCTTATTTACAATGGACCCAGGCCAAAAGAATCCTTCATTACAGAGAGGCGCATGGCCCATACAAAACCATTGATGAAATTAAATTGGCCAGAGCCATACCCGATTCCATGTGGACAAAGATTATCCCCTATCTTGCAGTGGATAGCCCATAACCATGAATCTACAAGAAGAAATAAAAAAAACCGTCATTGACGTACCCGATTTTCCCAAGCCGGGAATCATATTCAAAGACATCACACCCATTTTTGCCAACCCTGAATTGAGCAAAGCTCTCATTGAACACGCAGTATCATTGATCAAACCACTTGAAGTGGACGTCATTGTTGGTCTTGAAAGTCGTGGTTTTCCGCTGGGTTTCGCCATTGCTTTGGCCATGAATAAACCATTTGTATTGATCAGAAAAAGGGGGAAGTTGCCAAGGCCAACCCATCAGGTATCTTACGATTTAGAATATGGATCGGCCGCCATGGAGATTCAAATCGGTGACATTAAACCGGGACAACGTGTGTACATCCACGATGATTTATTGGCAACAGGAGGCACCGCCAATGCAGCGGCTCAATTGATTCAACTGTCTGGTGGAACATTGGTAGGAATGGGATTTTTAATGGAGTTGGCCACTCTCAATGGCAGAGAAAATTTAACGTTGTATCAAGTTCCTCTGCATACATTTGCACAACTATAATGAAATGAAAATTTCAATGATAAATTTTCGAAAACATGAATTTTAATCGATCAGAAAATGAGCAAATGATTGCGCAAATGGTGCGTGATTTTGCAGAAAAAGAAATTCGTCCCCACGTTATGGAGTGGGATGAAAGTCAAACCTTCCCTCGTCCCTTATTTGAGAAAATGGGACAATTGGGCTTAATGGGCATGTTGGTACCTGAGCAATATGGTGGAGCTGGTTTGGGATACTTTGAGTACAAAACAGCCATCGAGGAATTGGCGAAAGTTTGTGGTTCAATTGGACTCAGCATGGCTGCGCACAATTCCCTTTGTACCAATCACATTTTGGAATTTGGCTCAGAAGAGCAAAAGCAAAAGTACCTACCCAAATTGGCTACAGGCGAATGGATTGGTGCGTGGGGATTAACAGAAGCCAATACAGGAAGCGATGCCATGCGCATGAAATGCACAGCCGTAAAGGATGGTGAATATTGGGTAATCAATGGAACCAAGAACTGGATTACACACGGCATTTCCGGTGATGTAGCACTTGTGCTTGTGAGAACCGGAGAGTTGCTAGATTCACGCGGCATCACCGCCTTTATCATTGAGCGAGGAACACCAGGATTCTCAGGTGGTAAAAAAGAAAACAAATTGGGAATGCGCGCATCAGAAACGGCCGAACTCATTTTTGACAATTGCCGTGTGCATGAAAGTCAAATTTGTGGTCAACTCGGAGATGGTTTTGTGCAGGCCATGAAAATATTGGATGGCGGAAGAATTTCAATTGGATCACTTGCCCTTGGCATTGCCAAAGGTGCGATGGACGCAGCAGTGAAATACTCCAAAGAGCGCGAGCAATTTGGACAACCCATTGCACATTTCCAAGCCATCGCCTTCAAATTGGCTGACATGGCTACTGAAATTGAAGCCGCAGAAATGCTGTTGTTGGAATCTTGCCATTTAAAGAATACGAAGCAAAAAGTTACAACACTTGGAGCAATGGCCAAGTATTATGCATCAGAAGTGAGTGTCCGCGTGGCAACAGAAGCAGTGCAGATATTCGGAGGATATGGGTATACCAAAGATTTCCCAGTGGAAAAATTCTACCGCGATTCCAAACTTTGCACCATTGGCGAAGGAACCTCTGAAATTCAAAAACTCGTCATCAGTCGTGAAATTCTGAAATAACAATTACGGATTTATCAAAAGCTCCCATTGGCCCGAAAGGGCCAATGTCATTTTAAAACCTTCTTGATTCAAATTCAACTTTCTCACAGCCGCCTGCTGAAATGAACCCTTAACGCCCAACTTCTCATTTTTAATGGCCGCGGCTTTTAGGTTGACTTCTGACACAACATTACTCAGCATTGATTGCAGATTGATTTGATTGTAGCGATCATCCTTCCATCGCCGCTGCATCAACTCCCAACCAATTCCCGCCTCCATGATTTTGTTTTTAAAACCCAAATCAAAAATGATTTCCTCCAAAATTAAATTTTGTCCTTGTTCATCCAAAACTGGCTTTGCTTTTAACTCAAACCTCACATTCTTCCTTTTGGCTTTCTTGGTATGAATGTCAGCCACTCCTTGGACCCGCATCCAGTCTGATTCATGCTGTGAGACCTTTATTTCCTGAAAGAACACAAACTCTTCCTGTCCATTCAAAGGCAGCGATTTCCCTTCCCATTGCGTTTGAACAATTCGCTGAATGGCCTCCCATGTGAGTGAAACTTCCAATTCCCAAGGAGCTTGTTTTTGCTCTTTCACATATTGAAACTTGGGCAAAGGGGAATCCGTGGCAGCAGGAGCATTTGACCAATTTAATTCCGCCTGAACACCCAACCAAGTAGTCATTCTTTTGTTCTTTAATTCAACCGGACTCATACTTACAACCTGAGGATTCACCAATAAAAAACCATTGCCCTTTAAATCAATACCTCGATTTAATTCCTTCAAGGATGATTGATATCCACTGAGTAGATTAAGTTTATTCATTTGTTGATCACCTGACTGCAGCGCACTGGCAATGGCCTTCTCAAACTCTTGTTGCACCATCTTGGTAAAATCAACTTTAAGAAAAGTAAATTCACAAGGATCCAATGCCTTTAATTTCAATGTTTCTGATCTGGCCTTCAATTGAAAATCCGCACCAACGGACCAAATTATTTTCCCTACCCAATGCATTCTTCTTGCATTCTCTTTTTGCACACCGCAGGAAAACGGAAGTGCGGGAGATTTGCATTGTCCATCAAAACAAAGTGGACAATAATTTCCTTCAATGCCATAAGACAAATACATATCAAAATAAAGTGTATTGCCTTCTGGCTTGAGGTGAATGCTATCCCGCGAGACTGTGTATTTGATTTGTGGTTCACCACATCCCCGCTGATCAAAAGCGGGCCAAGCTGCATTCTTGAACTGCCAAGGGATGGATTCATTCACCTTTTTTTCCACCTTGGCCAAAGAAATGGAGACCGGTAAGGTGAGATAGGCTGATTTCAGA
Source organism: Flavobacteriales bacterium (assembly GCA_947442505.1). Classification (GTDB taxonomy): domain Bacteria; phylum Bacteroidota; class Bacteroidia; order Flavobacteriales_D; family Sanyastnellaceae; genus CAMCTV01. Next base: position 87,283 of record CANEVR010000002.1, read on the forward strand.
TATCCCCATTGCACCGGCGACGCCGTCTCATCCGTCAATGTTTTGGTTGATTGACAAGACATCAGAACCAAGAAGATGCATAAAGTAATTAAGCTGGGCAATTTCATATTGCAAAAATGATGGAATCTAAAAGAATTAGCATCATCCAATTGCTAAAAAATCCCTAACTTTATGGTATGGCGCTCAATGGTGTTTTTTCATGGTTTATTACCAAAAGGGTTCATCAGATTGACTTGTTCAAGAAACACCCCATTGAGGTGCAAGACGAACTTTTGTCTTATTTGATTGAAGAATCAGGTGCGACGCGTTTTGGCTTTGAACACAACTTTCAAAAGATTAAAAACGCTGCCGATTTTAGAAAAAACGTACCCATTAGAAGTTATGAAGCATTCCGTCCATACATTGATCTTATCAAAGATGGAGAGGACAAAGTAACTTGGGACACTAAAGTGAAGTGGTTTGCTAAAAGTAGCGGAACCACTGACAACCAAAGCAAATACATTCCTGTCACTTCTGAATCTTTGGAAGAATGTCATTACAAAGGCGGCAAAGATTTGCTTTCCTTGTAC
>CANEVR010000003.1 GCA_947442505.1 Flavobacteriales bacterium
CAATATCTGTGCACTGTCACCGCACCATCCTTCAGTTATTACAAGAATCCTTTTGCTTATCGCTGCTGGCGCAACATCCGTGATGACTCCATGCTTATCAATCCTATTCATGCGCTGCTCATTCAAGATACTATAGGCCAATAAATCCGCGGACTGATTGGGCCCTGTAACCATTTCCTTGCCATGCAAATCGTGCATCAATGTCCTAAACTCCGCATAGGACAGGCCTTTGGCCCAATAATCCGTTAACCCTAAATGATTCATGCTGCAAAAATGCAATGATTTAATCTTGTATTCCAAATCATTTTACGTAGAAAAAACTTGACATGATAAGTATTTCGATTATATTTGTTTATCCCTACACAAGTAGGTTTTAATTTTTTTAATTTTTATTACATGAACATTTTTGTTTCAGGCTTACCCTTCAGCCTTACTAGAGAAGAGTTAGAAAGTGCATTTCAGGCTTTCGGTAATGTAACTAGCGCACGCATCATCAAAGATCGTGACACTGGTCGTTCACGTGGATTTGGTTTTGTAGAAATGGATAGCGATGACGCTGCTCATTCTGCCATCTCAGCATTGGATCAAAGCGAATTAAAAGGTCGCCGTATCAATGTGAAAATTGCTGAAGAGCGTGCTTCAAGATAATACTTTACCAGTACAAATGAAAAATCCGCTTTCGAGCGGATTTTTTTTTTGATTAAATTCAAATTAGATTTTAATCAATTCATTACAAAAGGCACTTCCAAATGAAAATCTGGAACTTTTGCAATGAACAACTCCTTTGTTAAACCATGTTGCATGGTGTAATACCCGGTCATTCGACCGCGTGGACTGCGCAAATCACAAGCTGAACTATAAACAAATGTTTCATTGGCCGCAATAAATGGCTGCTCCCCTACCACACCTGCACCTTCCACTTCTCTGCAATGTCCAGAAGAATCAAAAATATCCCAAAACCGACGGGTCAATTGAACAGGAAAATCATTGGTATTGGTGATGCTTATCTCGTAAGAGAAAACGAAACTGTTCAGCACAGGACTTGAAATACCAGGCTCATACTTGGCCAAGACATCAATTTTCACACCTGCAGTGGTTAGCGTTAACATAAAAGCGAAGATAAAACATTTCCGCCACAACAATGTTGATAAGTCGCTGATTTATTTGAAAACCCCTCGTTTTCAGGTTGACTTACCTCTTTAATTTGCTCTCCATTATTAAACAAGTCATGAAAAAATTTATTTTTCTATCCATTCTCACTTTTGCACTGTCCAGTGGATTTGCACAAGAGAAGCCACATTCAGTATGTCAAGACAGCGATGAAGGCTTTGTATATGAAGCCGACCGCTTTGCTGACATTAGAATATTGCGGTACCGTATCCCATGCTTTGACCAGTTAACGGCAAAGCAAAAATCATTGGTTTACTTTCTGACACAAGCCGGCTTGGCGGGTCGTGACATCATGTGGGCGCAAAATGGTGAGTATAACTTACCCATCAGAAATATTTGTGAAGCAATTTATAGAAGTTACCCTGGCAACAAGGATAACTCAGAGTGGAAGGCGTTCGAAACCTATCTCAAACAATTGTGGATGAGCAATGGCATTCATCATCATTACTCAAACTTGAAACACCAGCCGCAGTTTTCAGAGAAATATTTTGATCAACTTTTAAATGAATCAAAAATTGATTGTCACGACGTCCATAAAAAAGTAATCTTTGATCCAACCATAGCCCCACGCAAAGTAGAGAAAGATGCCAGCAAAGGTTTGGTAGAAAACTCAGCTGTCAACTTTTATGGCAAAGGCATTACCACTGCGGAAGCCATTGCATTCTATGAAAGCAAAATCAAACCCGATGACAGAACACCACTGTCCTATGGAATCAACGCGGATTTAATCAAAGTAGATGGTAAAATCCAAGAAGAAGTCTATAAGGTTGGAGGAAAGTACGGTGAAGCATTAGAGCAGGTTGTGTATTGGTTGGAGAAAGCGGAGAAAGTGGCAGAAAATGATAAACAAGCAGTAGCATTGCGCAAGCTCATTTTGTTTTACAAAACAGGTGATCTTAAAGCTTGGGATGATTTCAATATTCAATGGGCCAGAGCAACGGAAGGAGACATCGATTTCATACATGGATTTGTAGAGGTATACAATGATCCTTTGGGCAATCGCGGTTCTTATGAAACCATAGTGGAGATCAATGATTTTGAAGCCAGTGCCCGCATGAAAAGCATGATGGATCACGCACAATGGTTTGAGGACAACAGCCCAACTGACAAGGCTTTTAAAAAAGACAAAGTAGTAGGGATAACCTATAAGGTTGTCAATGTTGCAGGTGAATCAGGTGATGCCAATCCGTCTACTCCCATCGGTGTAAACCTTCCCAATGCACAATGGATTAGAACCATGTACGGTTCCAAGAGCGTTAGTTTGGGAAATATTGAAGATGCCAATAACAAGGCAGGTGGATCTGGCATTCTAAAGGAATTTGCTTATGACGAAGAAGAAGTGGAAAGAGCTATAAAATTTGGTGAGGCCGCTGGAAAAATGCACACTGCCATGCACGAAGTGATTGGTCATGCCAGTGGTAAACTAAAGGATGGGGTTGCTCCATCTTCACAAACTTTGAAAGAATATGCATCAACCATTGAAGAAGGCAGAGCCGATTTAGTAGCCTTGTATTATGTAATGGACCCCAAATTGGTAGAATGGGGATTAATGCCAAGCATTGAGGTTGGAAAGGCTGAATATGACGGCTATTTCAGAAATGGTCTTTTGGTACAACTTCGCAGATTAAAATTGGGAGAAGAAATCGAAGAAGCACACATGCGTAACCGAGCTTGGATCTGCAACTGGGTCATGGAGCAAGCTGCGCAAGAACCCAATCCATGTGTTCAAGTTGTTAGTCGAGACGGTAAAACGTATATTGAAATAACCAACTATGAACAAGTCAGAACGCTCTTTGCCCAACTGCTCAAAGAGGTGCAACGTATCACATCTGAAGGCGATTATACCGCAGCGCAAAAATTGGCAGACGGTTATGGAAAGAAAGTGAATGGCAAGATTCATCAAGAAGTTTTGGATCGTTCTGAAAAATTGAACATCCCTCCCTATAATGGATTTATGAATCCGGTACTTGTTCCTGTTAATGATGAAAATGGAAACATCAAAGATGTGCAAGTAACATACATGGATAGCTTTGCGAAGCAAATGCTGATGTATAGCGAGAAGTTTGGATTTTTGAAATAATCAAAAAACAACTACAAAAAGAAGGGCTGATTCAAAAATGAATCAGCCTTTTTATTTTATATCCTTAACCATCAGATAATGCGGTCCAATCAAGGGAATATCATAGACATCTGACTTGATCTGCCAACCACAACTCAAATAAAAAGGAACAGCTATCTCTCTTGCATCGCACCAAAAGGTCATGCCCGGATACTCATTTTCTACATATTGCAAAAGCAATGTACTCACCCCCATTCTTCTGATTGACGGGTGAGCCGCCATGGCGCGCAATCGCAGCGGGTAATTCTGCCCATCTATAGTGCGGCCTTCAGACATTACTGTGCAGCAAGAAATCAATTCACCCCTTTCATTTCTTGCTGAAAAATGTCTCGTATGCTCTTCAAAATCTTGCTCTAACAAACACTCCTCCAAGGCTTGTTTGTGCGGCCATAAAACCAAAAAGCGCAATGAACGAAGGTCCATTGCGCTTTCTCTTTGAAAACTATAATTCATTTGTATTTTATGCCAATACTGCCTTTACTTTATCAGCAGCTTCTTGCAACGTAATAGCACTATGTACTGCCAATCCGCTGTTGTCTATCAACTGCTTGGCTTCTTCAGCGTTGGTTCCTTGAAGACGCACAATAATTGGCACTTCAATATTTCCCATGTTCTTGTATGCATCTACAACTCCTTGCGCAACGCGATCACATCGAACGATTCCTCCAAAAATATTTACAAGAATTGCTTTCACAGCAGAATCACGTAAAATCATTCTAAAAGCTGTTTCCACACGCTTGGCATCAGCTGTACCACCCACATCCAAGAAATTGGCAGGGTCTCCACCGCTCAACTTGATGATATCCATGGTGGCCATTGCCAAACCAGCTCCATTTACCATGCAACCCACATTGCCATCCAATTTAACGTAATTCAAACCTGCTGCGCCGGCCTCAACCTCAATGGGATCTTCCTCTGTTACATCGCGCATGGCCAAATAATCTGGATGACGGAACAATCCGTTTCCATCAAATGTTACTTTCGCGTCGACCGCAATGACTTTATCATCAGATGTTTTCAAAACAGGATTGATTTCAAACATCGACGCATCACAACCCACATAGGCTGCATACAATGATTTAACAAACTTGCCCATTTGTTTGAAAGCTTCTCCACTCAAACCCAAATTGAATCCAATCTTTCTGGTTTGAAAATCAGTCACTCCTGTTAATGGATCGATGGTTTCTTTGAAAATACGCTCAGGTGTTTTCTCAGCAACCTCTTCAATGTTCATTCCACCATCTGGTGAATAAACAATAACATTGCGACCCTGTCCGCGATCCAAAAGGACTGACATATAAAATTCCTTCGGCTCACTTGATCCAGGTGCATACACATCCTCGGCAACAAATACCTTGCTGACTTTCTTTCCCTCAGCCTTGGTTTGCAATGTCACCAAATGTCCACCCAAAATTGCTTGGGCTTTCTCTGAAACCTCGTCAACACTTTTGGCCAAAACTACACCACGAGACCCTGTCTCGGTTACAGTTCCTTTACCTCTTCCACCAGCGTGGATTTGCGCCTTGACGACAAACCACCCTGTGCCAGTTTCTTCTTTTAATCTTACAGCAGCATCTTTTGCCTCTTCAGGCGTTTCTGCTACATATCCGCGCTGCACGGCAACACCGTACTTGGCCAAAATACTTTTTCCTTGATACTCGTGAATGTTCATGGTAATAAAATTACGCTTGCGAAGGTAAGGGAAATCCTGCTTTACTTTGCAATTGTGATTGAGATCAAAAATATTAGAAAATGCTACGGCCCTTTGGAAGTTCTGAAAGGTGTCAATTTCACCATTAACCAGGGAGAAATCATGGCCATTGTCGGCGCTTCAGGGGCAGGAAAATCCACGCTACTGCAAATCCTGGGGACATTGGACAAGCCTGATCAAGGCGAAATCCTGTTCAATGGTCAATCCATTTTTAACCTGAAAAATCACGCGCTCAACGCTTTTAGAAACAAAGAAATTGGGTTTGTTTTTCAATTTCACAACCTACTGCCTGAATTTACGGCATTAGAAAATATCATGCTTCCAGCACTCATCAAAGGTGAAACGGGACTGCAAGCCAAAGAAAAAGCTTTGAAAATCATGACAAAACTCCATGTGGAGGAAAGAGCGCAACACAAGCCCAATGCTTTGTCTGGAGGTGAGCAGCAGCGCATGGCCGTGGCCCGAGCGCTAATGAACAATCCTGCGATTATCCTGGCAGACGAACCGTCTGGAAATTTGGACAGCAAACATGCTGAAGAATTGCATCAACTATTCTTTGATTTGAGAAGTGAGTTCAATCAAACTTTTGTTATTGTGACCCACAATGAAAAATTGGCGGACCAAGCAGACCGCAAATTGACCATGATGGATGGTCGAATTCAATAATTTTCACGCTTCCTTTTTTTATCTGATTATCTTTGAAGCATGCAATTTTTGCGACCTGAAATGTTGTGGGGGCTCTTGGCCTTGTCCGTGCCGATAACAGTGCATTTGTTTAATTTTAAAAAGCAACGCATTGTTTACTTCCCTTTCACCTCTTTTCTCAAAGAAATTAAAGAAGAAACACAGCAACAATCCAAAATCAAACATTGGATCATTCTTCTGCTCCGATTACTAGCCATTCTTGCCATTGTTTTTGCCTTTGCTCAACCCACATGGAATCAACAAACCAATGCCAGCGGCAAAAAAAACATAAGCATTTACATCGACAACAGCTTTAGCATGGAAAACCAAAAGGATGGTATCTCCCTTTTGGAAACCGCCAAAAACAAAGCCTTGGACATTGTCTTTGCGCATGGTGAAAATGACAACTTTCAAATCATAGCCAATGAATTCTCAGGCATCCAACAGCACTTTGTAACAAAAGACAAAGCGCTAGACATTATTCAGAGTATCCAACCTTCACCGGTTTCAAGACCATTGTCTGAAGTATTGGAACGACAGCAAGATTTGCTCAGTAAAAAAGCAGACTATCCCGGCGCCATTTACCACATTTCTGATTTTCAAAAAAGTCATCTGGATCAATTTAAAATCCCGTCAAATTTCAATACACCATTGCGATGGGTCCCTGTTCAAAATGTATCCACAGACAATGTTTACATCGACTCCATTTATTTTGAAATACCCTACCACAGCCCCGAACAGGAAGAAATACTCCATATGGTTTTAAAAAATGCAGGAAACAATCCGGTGCAGAATCTACGTTGCGAATTCTCAGTAAACCAGCAAATCAAAGGCGTTACCACTGAAGAGCTGCAAGGGCAAGAGCAAAAAGAAATCCTTTTCAAATTTACCAGCAATGGTGATGGAATTCAAGAATGTAAAATCAATATCAACGACCAACCCATTGTATTTGACAACAACTTTTATTTCACCTATTGGATTGAGAAAGAACGTCCCATTGGCATCATCGCAGATAAAACTTCCAATTCCAAAAGGGTTTTTCAAAATGATACCCACTACCCCATTTCTTTTCAGCAAAGCAGCAATGCCAATCTCAACAACTTAATCAATAGCCCCATAATCATCCTTGAAAACCTTAACAATCCCTCAAGTGGTTGGGTGAGCAGCATCAAAGCCAAAGTAGAGGACGGTGGTACACTCATTGTCATTCCTCCCGTGCAAGAAAACAATGCTGCATGGTCCAACCTTTACGCTCAATTGAACATAGGGATGGGATTTGAATTTTCCAGTTCATCCGTTAAAGGTGACCACATCGATTTTGACCATCCTCTCTTTAAAGGTGTTTTTAGCAAGGCTGATAATTTCCAACTTCCATCATCCAATGGACACCTCAATGGCAACTGGGATGCTGATGTGCAAGGTCTCGTTTATTATCCAGATGGAGCACCCATGTTATGGATTAAAAAAATAGGAAAAGGGCAAGTCTTCGGTTGGAATTTCAACACTGCTGAAAGCAATGTGTTTCAACATAGTTTATTTCCCATCACCATGATTCGATGCGCTGAGTTATCCGGCAACCAGCAACCCCTGTATTTCACTTTGGGGCAAAACACCCCATTCGTTATTCAAAATTTATCTCTGGGAAATGATGAACAAATCACATTGCAGCTGAATGACAGTAAGGATAAAATCTTACCATTGGTTAAAAGCAATAATCGTCAAGTGTCCATTACCATTGGTCAGTACATCAATAAAAGTGGCATTTACAAAGCGATTCAAAACAACCAACCTTTCTACTCCATTGGTATTAATTACAACCAAAATGAATCATCTCTTCAATTCTTCAACGACGCTGAATTGACCGATTTGATATCACAGAACGCTTGGACAGGAATTGAAGTGATCAACAGCGATGTAGAAAACATTGGTACCTACGTGAAGAAATTAGATGAAGGAAATGAAATTTGGTGGTACTTGATTATTGTAGCTTTAATCTTCCTATTCACTGAAAGCCTATTAACCGGACTATGGAAAATGTAAAATCTGTTTTTATCAAAAACGCCAAAATTGTAGATGTTTCAAGCAAATGGAACGGCAAACAATTGGACATTATCATTGATAAAGGAATCATTAAACAAATAGGGAAAAACCTCTTGGCTCCTAAAAATGCTGTAATCTATGATTACCCTGAAATGGTCATTAGCCCTGGTTTTTTTGATATGCAAACCCGCGTAGGGGAACCCGGAAATGAAATGGCTGAAACCTTTGAGACAGCATGTGCTGCGGCAGAGCAAGGTGGTTATACAGACCTATTGGTTTACCCATCGCACAATCCGCCTACTTGCCAAGCTGCTCAAATTTCCTATATCAAACAAAGTGGAAAAAGAGGGATAATTCTCTACCCCACCGGTTGTATTTCAGAACAAATGAAAGGAAAGCAATTGGCAGAATTATTTGATATGACACAAGCTGGGGCAATGGCCTTCACGGACGACAAAGAACCCATGTCCACTGCCATGATGATCAAAGCATTGGAATATGTCAACAGTTTTGGCGCGCTGCTCATGGTGTTCCCTTTGAACCATCAAGTTAATCCTGACGGATTAATGCACGAAGGAAAAACTTCCACATCCATGGGTACCAAAGGATTGAGCAATTTATCGGAATACATGCAAATTCAGCGGGATATTGAAATTCTGGGCTACACCGGTGGACGAATTCATTTCTCCAACATTTCCTGCGCGGAGAGCGTTGAACTCATTCGTAAAGCCAAGAAAAAAGGAATGAACGTTACTTGCGGCATTTCAGCCCATCAGCTCAGCTATCTTGACGAGGATTTGACATCCTTTCCTACCAACCTAAAAGTACTTCCACCTTTCCGATCACAGAGAGACAGAGATGCGCTAATCAAAGGTTTAATGGATGACACCATTGATGTGATTGTTAGTGACCATACCCCTGTGATTATAGAAGAAAAAAGCGTTGAGTTTGAGTTCGCTTCTTTCGGAATCAGCACCCTACCAACAGCCTTCTCATGCATTTATACCGCATTGGAAGGGGACATGGAACTAAGTGCTATTCTGCACAAAATGACCATTGCACCGAGAGAGATTTTAGGCGTTAAATCACCGACCATTGAAGAAGACCAACCCGCCCGATTCACAATCATTTCAACTGCTGAAAATACGCAATGGAATAAAAAACAATGGGCAGCAAAATCCATCAACTCGCCATTCATTGGTGAAACTTTGAGAGGAAAAGTAATAGCTACCTTGATTCAATAATTTCAATACTGTATTTCTTTCCCTCCTCGGCACATTCTACCTGAGGAAAAATGCTACCTGCCTCAACTTCAAAAGCACTGAGATCTGAATATCTTGCGCTAAAGTGACCGAGAATTAATTTTTTAGCTTGATAAAACGACGCCACTTCCGCAGCTTGTCGAGCAGTGCTATGATGGGTTTCTTTGGCGCGCTTGACATGATCTTCCAAAAAAGTAGCCTCGTGATACAACAAATCCAAACCCATTAAATCAGCATCTGATATTTGCAAAGGCAATGTATCTGTACAGAAAAAATATTTTCTTTCTTGTTGTCTCGGACTACAAACTTCATTGGGATCTATCACTTTCCCGTCATCTCTGACGACCACTTTATCCTTTTTCAACACGAGCAATTCATCCAAGGTTAACTTATAAAACGGAATGAATGACTTGATGATCTTTCTCTCCAAGGGTTTCTCGACAAACAGATATGCATTACACACCATACGATGCTTGACTGGAATGCTTTTCACTTTCAAAAAATCGTTCTCCCAAATCCATTCGCTGCTCTTTTTGGTCTCGACAAAATGAAGAGGAAAAGAGAGGTAAGTATCAGAAATTTTAAAGGTCAAAGACAACCATTCCTGAAGCTCTGGAGGACCCACTATGGTTAAATCCGCTGTCCTACCAAGGAGAGAGAAAGTACTTAATAAACCGATAAGTCCGTAAATATGATCCCCATGCAAATGCGAGATAAAAATGACCTCAATGCGTTGCATTTTAATACCATACTGGCGCAATTGCATCTGTGTTCCTTCTCCGCAATCCAACAAGAAATAATGGTCACGAACGGAAACAATTTGGGCTGTGGGACGGAGACGCTGAGTTGGCGTCGCTGCTCCACAGCCCAATATGGTAATGTCAAAATTCAATTAGTGCTGAACTACAACTCTCTTGGTTGATCGACTAGTTCCGTTTTGAACGCTATACAAATAAACGCCTTCCTCCCAATCTTGGGTATCCATCCACAAGGTGTTGAAACCTCTCTTTGAAGCAAATGATTTATTGTAAACCATACCTCCCAAGAGATTGTGAACTTCTACTTTCACCATTTCTGAAACAGGTGATTCAAAATTCAAATTGAAGCCATTGTTTGCTGGGTTGGGTTTTGCATTGCTCAATTCAAACTTCATGGCAGCATTTTCAATCACAGCAGTACCGTCAGTGATGGTAAGCGTATAACCTGCAAAAGCGTAATCCACAGGAACTGGAAATCCAAAAACCAATGCTGTAGCCACCACATTGATTTCAATATTGAATACGCCCAATTGGGTTGGAGTGCCTGACAATGTCGCACACTTTTGCTGGTTGGGTAAAAATGTGCAATTGGCAGGATTGCAAGCATGTGACAATCCCAAATTGCTGATGGGCAATCCGTTATTGTAAGTGATGCTTTCCAATGTTACGTTAGAAATGTTGTAACCAGCATAGGTAGGGTCAATCAGCCCCGCATCATTGGGAATCAAGAAGTACATGACTTGATTGTAAGGTTGGTTGATTACTCCGTCCGTTAAGCCAATTGCGGTATCAGGATAAACTCCATAAAGAGCTCCGCCAAAATCATACGCCAAAGGATCACATTGTGCTGTTGCTCCAAAAGACAACAATCCCATTAAAATTAAAGTGTAAAGTTTTCTCATCTTGTTTAACAATTATAATTCACGTTCTACTTCTTCCATATAAACCAAATCAACGGCCTCATTGACTGTTGGGGTAATTTTCAACACCGTTTCCAATTGAGACAACGTAATCAGTTTTTTCACAGAATCTTGAAGACCCGTGATAACGCAAGAACCATTTGCATCACGACACAAACGATTGGCCACCAAAATAGCTGAAAGACCACTGGAGTCAATGTAACGTGTAGAGGAAAGATCCAAAATAATATTTCTCACTCCCGCCTTATTCTGAAGGACGATCTCACTCTTGAGCTCTGGAGCTTGAAGAGCATCTAGTTTTTCGACATTGGTGGAAATAATGACCAACTTGTCTTTGGGTTCAACAGCGAATTTCATTTGATGGTGTTTCCACAAATATAACGAGAATTTTCAAATTTCCTAACTGCGCTGAATTCCTTGCGCGAGTAGGTAAATCACGGCCATTCTCACTGCTACCCCATTTTCTACTTGATCCAAAATGATGCTGTAGTCTCCGTCTGCCACTTCAGATGAAATCTCAACACCCCGATTAATTGGACCTGGGTGCATGACTACTATATCCTTATTGATTTTCTCAAGGCGATCTGCCGTCAAACCGTATTGCAAATGATACTCTCGCAATGATGGAAACAAACGAACGTCACCATCCTGTCGTTCCAATTGAATGCGCAACATGTTGGCAACATCGCACCAAGCCAAGGCTTTGTCAAAATTGTATTCTACTTCAACACCCAATGAATGAATATGCTTGGGAATCATTGTACTTGGACCGCAGACCATCACCTTGGCTCCCATTTTCTGAAGGCAATCAATGTTGGAAAGGGCAACACGAGAGTGGGTAATATCGCCAACAATCAGTACTTTTTTATCCTTAAGACTGCCAAGTTTCTCACGAATGGAATAGGCATCCAACAAGGCTTGGGTTGGGTGCTCATGGGTTCCGTCACCTGCGTTGATAATGGGCACATCAATGTGTTGACTCAAGAATATGGCCGCACCGGGAGAAGCATGACGCATCACCACCATGTCCACTTTCATGGCCAAAATATTGTTTACAGTATCCACCAATGTTTCTCCTTTCTTCACGCTAGAGGTAGCTGCGGAGAAATTGACTACATCAGCGCTCAAACGCTTTTGGGCCAACTCAAAACTCAATCGGGTTCTGGTGGAATTTTCGAAAAACAAATTCGCAACGGTTACATCACGCAAACTGGGAACCCGTTTGATGGGTCGCTGGAGCACTTCTTTGAACTCATCAGCGTGTTCAAAGATCAGTTGAATATCCTTGGCCGATAGATCCTTGATACCCAACAAATGTTTAGTAGAAAGTAGTTTTTCAGCCATTATTTTCTTGTTGTAACAGTACTTGAGATTCCTTTTCTTTTTCAGACTTCCAAACCACCCTCACTTTTTGACCATCGTAATGATCAACACTTTTTCCAATCATCAACGGTTCAATGGGTAATTCTCTAGAAAACTTTCGGTTGATCAAAACCAACAAATCAATTTTCTCAGGACGACCATATTCCAGCAAAGCTTCAATACCGGCTCGGATGGTACGTCCGGTAAATAGCACATCATCTACCAACACCACCTTCTTTCCGTCCAAATGAACTGGAATTTTAGTGGTATGCGCAACCAACTGTTTGTTGCCTCTCCTAAAGTCGTCCCTGTAAAAGGTTGGGTCTACACATCCGTGAACAATTTGAATATCGGGGTGAATATTTCGCAATTCATCGATAATGGCGGTTAGAAGATTGATTCCTCTGGGCTGCAAGCCAATGAGTACCGTATTTTCAAATGGATAATAATTTTCAGAAAGCTGAAGACACAATCGTTTGATGACCACACCCAATAGTCCTTCATCCAACAAAACCCGTTTCTTAGACATGGAACAAATTTAATGCTTTCCTTTTATTCCGGAGAAATAAAATGCATATCATCATGTTTGGATTGAATATCATTTTTCACAGCCCTAATGCGCAATGCCAAACGCAACAAGCTTTTTTCATCATGCTCCAACATCCATTGAGCAGCAGATTCGTCATTATCTGCGATTCGCGCAACCTTTTCTAGCAGAGCAAAATCAAACTTCACCAGCCACTGACAAGCTTGCTCGCGCCCCTCCGCGCATTCAACCAAGGCCATCAAATGCGGGAATTTATTGGTTAACAACCATTCTCTGGCTTCACGCTTGTGGTGCAGGGCAAAAACAAACAAAGCCAACTCAGGATATCCATTGGACATCAACCAATCCCGGATCTCGTTGTTGCCCGTTATGGCCTCTGACCAGGCCAATATTATTTTCTCAGGATAAGCCACTTGATAATTTTTTACAAAATAAAAACAAATCCAATACAACAACCTTTATTTTGCGTTGAATTAGATTTCAATGAAAAGAACAATTCTTTTTTCAATCATCATTATTTTGTCTTTTAAAACAAATGGCCAAATCATCCTTGGACCTGATGGTGAGAAATTAATCAAGAGTCCGTTTGAAGTTGTGGATCAAGGTTGGGAAGATCGAGGGGCTTTGTCCATTAACAGCACTCAAACATACCTTTCCCATTGGGCATCGGGCGGAAACAGTGCCTTTAATCTATCGGGATCTCTCAATTATGGAATCTTTTACAGAGACAATAAGCACAGTTGGGACAATATCATCAACGCGGCCTATGGAAGATCTGTCATTGAATTGAATCAACCATCCGTCAAAACCGATGACAAATTGGATTTTACAACCAAGTACGGAAGAAGGGCCAAATACAATTGGAGTTATACCGCAATGTTCAATTTCAAAACCCAATTTGCAGGTGGATACATTTCAGGAAGTCGTGGCCTACCCGACTTGCAGAGAGGTAAAATATCCGATTGGCTTTCTCCCGCCTATTTCACAACTGCCATTGGAATGGACTATCTCCAACAACGAACAATTACTTGCTTCATCTCTCCATTCACCGCAAAAGGCACCATAGTGAAAAATCAAACGTTGGCCGATATGGGCCAATTTGGAGTGAAGCCTGCAGTGAAAGATGGCAATGGCCAAATCATCCATCCGGGAGAAAATTTGAGGATGGAGTATGGTGCCTACATCCGAGTGGGACTCGCCAAATCATGGAAAGATCAGTACCGTTTGGATGCCAAACTGGAAATGTTCTCCAGCTACCTGAATAATCCTAAAAACATTGACTTCAACCTAGAAAGTGTTTTGGGATGTAAAATCAACAAATTCCTAGAATTTTCCGTAACCATGCAAATGATTTATGACGATGACGTCATTCTCATCAAACAAGCCGCTGGATTTAATGATAAAGGCATCGCCATACCAGAAATCAAGGGCCCTGGGCTTCAATTCAAGGAAGTTTTAGCCATTGGATTTCAATATTCTTTGTAATTAAAAAGAATTTACCTATATTTGCATCCCAATTTTTAAGAAAATGAAAGACGGAATACACCCAGAAAACTACCGCTTGGTTGTTTTTAAAGATATGTCAAACGAATATGCGTTTTTAGGCAAATCAACCATTAACACCAAAGAAACCATCCAATGGGAAGATGGCAATGAATACCCAGTTGTCAAATTGGAGATTTCTCACACTTCACATCCATTCTTTACTGGTAAAGTTACTTTAGTGGATACTGCTGGACGTATTGACAAATACAACAGCCGCTTCTCTAAGTTTAAAAAATAAATTTGCGTTTTGCAAAGTTTCAAGGGGCTCAATGCCCCTTTTTTTGTTGATAGCGCGGGTGATACAAACCAATCTCTTCTCGCAACCGTTGTCGATCCAGGTGGGTGTATATTTCAGTTGTCGTGATGGATGCATGGCCCAACATTTCTTGAACCGCCCTTAAATCTGCCCCCGCCTCCACCATATGCGACGCAAAAGAGTGTCTGAATGTATGGGGAGAAATGGATTTGTTTATTCCATTCTTAACTGCTTCTCGCTTAACCATATTCAGTATGGACATTCTACTCAAACGACTCCCCCGCTGATTCAAAAAGACGGTGTCTTGAAATCCATCTTTTACTATCTGGTGATTTCGCTCTCTTTCCATATAATAATTCACCCATTTGATTGCTGTGCTTCCTATGGGGACCAACCTTTCCTTATTGCCTTTTCCTAAAATCTTCAAATAGCCTTCAGAAAAAAAACAATTGGACAACTTCAATGTCAAAAGCTCCTCTACACGCAAACCGCAGCTGTACAACACTTCCAATATCGCTCTGTCACGATGTCCCGCGGATGCAGACAAATCAACATGATCAAGCATTTGAAATACTTCCGACTGATTCAATACATCAGGCAAATACTTACCCAACTTGGGGCTATCAATATTGAGCATGGGATTTTTAACCATGCCATTCTCCATGACCATAAAATCATAAAACGCCCTTAAGGCAGAAAGCAATCTGTTTTGAGAAGTAGCAGCAATACCATGCTCAACGCAATACGCCAAGAAATCACGAACATGATCCTCTGTAGCATCGATGTCTTTGACACCATGATCCGATAGGTACTCCAACCATTTGGTTAGGTCAAATGCATAGGCATCTACGCTTTTCGGAGATAAGCCTCGCTCCAATCGGAGATACGTAATAAATGGTTTTAATTGATTTGACATAACCTTCTATAAAAACGGAAACCCTCCACAAGGGAGGGTTTTCAGACATCATTACCTAAACAAATTCTATATTAACCAAAGTACTTAGAGAAAGCCGTTGCTTTTCAAAAAGTATGCGTTCAATCTTTTACTGCACCCATTTTTGCTGGGTAATCATTAATGCTTCTTGCACCGTAATGCGGTTTCCATCTTGGTAAGCTGTTACAAATGGCCCTGGCAAATTGGGACATTCAGCCGTCAATGAAACCCTTTTATCACGGGCATCCTTGTAATCTGCATACTGTCCATGTGTCCATTTCATCCAACCTTCATGATTCTCCACCTGACAGCTTCCTTCAAAACCAAACTTGTTCTTCCATTCTGCCTTACCAACACTGCGGTGATTGGCCAGAATCTGAACACGGTACTTTACCCCGTTGCTCACGGAACCGTTTAATTTGGGTTCCTTATTTTTAACGGGAACATCTTTCAATCTTTCTTTTGGAGATACAACAGGATTGACAACGGGCTTGTTTTCCACAACCGCTTTGGACTGAGTTTCAATCTTTGGATTGGCCTCAGCAACGACATCCGTATTATTGGTTTCACTCTTCACCTCTTGCGTCTCCGCAGGCATAGGAACCGCTCTAGAACCCGCAAGTATGGGTATTTCCCGAGGTTGATTATCCACAACAAAACTCAACTTACCATCAATGGTCAATCCAGTCTCAGGTAGTGAATTGCATGTCAATTTGTATTTTATGGCAATCACTTCAGCTCCGGGAACTTCGAACCAAACATACTTAATGTTGGCTCCATCAACTGTTACAGTGGCGCCTCCATTTTGCATTTTGGAAATAACGCAACCATTACTGGCCCAATCTTGTAGTTTCAAAAAACCCTTTAAACCATTCAGTTTCACCAAAAGCTCTACTACAAAATCATCACCTACTTTATTGATGAAACGCTCGCAGGTAGGCAATTCATTGTTGGCATTCAATGTTGTTTTATAGGCATACGCCAACATTTCATCTTGGGTAACCAACATTTCATTTTGCGTACTTCCTTCCTCCAAGTTGCTGGAAACAGCAATATCCTTTCTCTTGCTTTTATCAATGTAAGAGAATACTCCTGAGATCTCATTCAATCCGCCTTCAGCGCCATTCTTAACCAATTGATAGGTTATTTGAAATTGATCAACCTGAGGAAGACTCATCCAAACAAAACGAATTTTTTGCTCAGAAAAAGTAAACGACGCACCCTTGGTTTCCATGGCACGAACAATGTATCCTTTTGGAATATTGATCTCTAACTTGGCAAATCCCTCTAGACCCGCTTTATCAATTTTCACCTTTACGACACTCGTACCACTCTTGGTAAAAGCCATTGGGATCTCTTGCTTTACAGTAGGTTCATCCCAGTCCAAGCTCAGTAAGCTCATTAGGCTAATGGTCATAAGATGAAGTGTAATCAAGAGTATCCTCATGTTTATTCTTTTTGTCGAAACAAAAATGAAATTTGTTACCAACCCTTTTCGAATTTGTTTCAACATTTGCAAACAGCAAATTGTGAATTGAATGAAAACCATTGTACAAAAAGTCAACGCCGTTAAGAGAGTATACGCCCAACTGGATAAGAGGATTGATGCTTTGCAAAAAGAGTCAGGATTGCATTGTCCTTCAGGTTGCGGACAATGCTGCAAGAAACCTGACATTGAATGCACACCTGTTGAGTTTTTGCCCATGGCCCTTGATTGGTTGGATGAAGGGGTGTTGTGGGAAAAATATGACGAGATCAAAAATCAAGAGTCTTCACTATGCTTTGTATACAGACCCAACGTCACTTCATTTGGTGGACTTTGTAACAACTATCCCAATAGAGGTTTAATCTGTAGATTGTTTGGTTACTCTGCCCGCATCAACAAGGAAGGCCAAAAGGAGATGGTTACGTGTAAAATATTAAAAGAAGAACAGTCAACTGCCTTGGAATGGATTTCATCACATCCCAAATCCATGCCTGTCATGACCAACTATTCCACCAAAATGGCCAGCATTGATTTGCAATTGAATACGTACATGCCCATCAATCAAGCCATCATTCAAGCCATTGAAACCGTTGGAGCTTACTATGCGTATCGCACCAGAAGAAAGCCTAAAAAGTAAAAGACCACCCCAATGAAAAGGTGGCCTTTAAACCTGCAAGGAAATATGATACCGGTTTTATCCGGCAAACCAATGGTATGACGTCAGCATTCACGGAGGGTTGCCTTAGTCCCAACATCTCCCTGTTTTTCAAAAAAGCTTCTTAAAAAAAACATGTTAGTAATTGCGTTTCGTTCACAATCTCGGAGCGGAAAGGCGCGTTACTTTCGTTAGATGAAATTGCGCCATTTCCTGTCAACGACAATATTGATCGTGTTGATATCCTTCAAACTCGTGGGGCAGGAAAAGGTGCGCATTGGCTTATTCACGAACAAAGAGATTCAAGAAATTCAATTTCTTGTTGATCAAGGTGGAGCGTTACTGCAAACAGAATCAGCATCCGTTATACTGACAGCAGGAACGAATGTTATACTAAAAAACAACGACGGTCTGGTTTCAGCCCATGCGGATACGATTCATTTCAACGCGAAAAAAATCACCCTTCAATCCACCAATATTGAAACGATTTTTCAAATTCAATTTTCTGCAAAAACCAGAAAACTCAAGTATGGCGAACAGCTTGAATTCCGCGTGATCAACAATAAGTTGGAGATTGTCAATGTCATGCCATTGGACACCTACATCTCAGGCGTAGTGGAAGCAGAGGGAGGGCCAAATCATGAACTGGAATATTACAAATCGCAAGCGGTCATTAGCAGAACTTATTTATTGAGTCAATTTTACAAGCACATTGATGACGGCTACAACCTCTGCGACCAAACCCACTGTCAAGCATTCAATGGTCTGCCCAAGCATGAGCACATCATGACCAATGCCGCTGAGCAGACCAAAAGTCTGGTTATTGTTGATGAAAATGCCAATCTCATCACATCTGCTTTTCACTCCAACTGTGGAGGAAGAACCAATAGCTCTGAGTATGTTTGGACCCGCGCACTGCCCTATTGCAGGGAGACGGTTGATACGTTCTGCATCAAAATGCCCAATAGCAATTGGGAAAAGAGAATTCCTGTCAATGATTGGAAAAGCTACTTGGCGAAAAAACGTCTTTCATCATCGGACAGTGCCAATTATGCCTACTTCCCTGGTGAGAAAGAAAGGTTCTACAGAGAAGGACAGACCAGAGTCCCACTGGTGGACATGCGCAAAGATCTCAAACTGAAATCAACTTATTTCTCGGCTTATCAGGAAGGAGATGAAATGGTATTGGTGGGGCAAGGTTTTGGTCATGGTGTAGGTCTTTGCCAAGAAGGGGCCATCCGACAAGCACAACTGGGCGTCAACTTTGAGGACATCATTCACTTCTACTATTACAACGTTAAAATTATTCCCTACCAATACATTGCTTTTTTCAAGTTTGAATAGGCAATAATTCAGGGAAATATGCGTAATTCGCAACGTGAATAAAACAGTATTGGCTCTCCTATTTTCAATCATTGCTTTGTTGCTATTGGGCATGACGTCCTCTTGTAAAAAAAACATTGAGGTAGACAGCACTGGTGAATTGACATATAGTACTGATACCGTTTTTTTTGATACCGTTTTCACCACCATTGGAAGCGTTACCAAGACCTTCAAAATTTACAATCCCAATAACGGTGTTGTTAAAATTGACAACATTCAACTCAGAGGTGGCTCAGCATCGCATTTCAGGATTGCTACAGATGGTGACAATGGCATCGCTTTCAGTGATGTCGAAATTCTCCCTGGCGATAGTCTTTTCCTTTTTGCTGAAGTTACAGTGGACCCCAATGACGATTTCTTCCCTTTCATCGTTGAAGACTTTGTTGACATACAATATAACGGAAAAAATGAGAGCATTTACCTCGCTGCCTTTGGACAGAACGCCCATTTTCACGGTGGACCCGATGCTTTGACTACGGTTGGATGCAATGAAGTATGGAACAATGACTTGCCTCATGTGGTGTATGGTGTGTTGGAAGTAGAACCTGGCTGTCAACTCACCATCAATCCTGGCACCCAAGTTTACATGCACAAAGGAGCGGGAATATTGATCAACGAAGGAGAATTGCATGTGCAAGGGGAATTGGGCAACGAGGTAGTGTTCCAAGGGGATCGTTTGGACGCAGATTATACGGATTTACCGGGACAGTGGGGAACAGAAATCGATTTTCAAATCACCAGCAATCAAGGACCTGATATTTACACCCTTTCACGCGGTGGCATTTGGATTTATCAAAGCACTGGCTCCTCCATAGATTACGCGATTTTAAAAAATGGCAATACCGGTATCCAAGTGGACACTACAGGTACAAACAACTTTGCGTTGACCATCACCAACACCAAAATTGACAACATGGCTGGTGTTGGACTTTGGGGACAAGGGGCACACATCAAAGGACGAAATTTATTGATCACCAATTGTGCTGAAGGTTGCGCTTACTTCTCCATTGGAGGCAAATACGAAATGGACAATTGCACCTTTGCCAACTATTGGAGTGGAAGCACACGCACCGCACCAACCGTGGCGCTCAACAATTATTACAAAGACGTTAATCAAGTCATTCAAGTTCGTCCCGTCTACAACACCATTTTCACCAATTGCATCATGTATGGCAACAGTGCCGACCTCAATGACTTTAATGAATTGGTAGTAGACCTAGAATATCCGGAATTACAAGACTATATGTTCCGCTATTGTTTGATTGATTACGATGGGGCCACCTCAGACGTTGCCCATTGGGACAACAACATCAACCAACAAGTTCCTGATTTTTGCGACGCCAACGATGGCAATTTCAAGATCAATCAAAACAGTACACGCATGATGGGCGGTCCATTTGGAGGAGGGCTCACAGATATCTTGCAACAAGAGACCGGATCTTGGAAAGGCTGCTATGATTACACCGGCAGTTGCGATTAACAGGAATCTATTATCTTTGAACGAAACCGAAAACACAGAAACACAACAACGATGGAGCACTTTGATATTGACTTACAGCGCAAATGGGAGTATGAGAATGGATTTTATTTGAGTTGTGAAAATGGTCGCATGGGCAAGTTGCTCAATCAACTGGAGATATACAAGCAGATACTCAATCTTCCTGGCGATGTGGTCGAGTTTGGAGTTTTCAAAGGTGCCTCATTGGTTCGGTTAATGACCTTTCGTTATTTATTGGAAAACGATTTCACCCGAAAGGTCATTGGCTTTGACATGTTTGGCAAATTCCCGGACAATGTCAAATTTGAGGAGGATAAAAAGTTTGTAAAAAACTTTGAAACCGATGGCGGATGGGGCATTCATGAAGAGCGCTTGCATGCCTTATTGAAGAACAAAGGATTTCAGAATTACGAACTGGTTCAGGGGGACATCCTTGAAACGCTGCCAAAATATGTGGAGAACAATCCAGCGCAAAAGATAGCCTTGTTGCACATTGACGTGGATGTGTATGAGCCCACCATGGAAATCTTGGAAAGGTTGTGGGACAAGGTGGTACAGGGAGGTATTGTGATGTTGGATGATTACAGTTCTCGCTACGGAGAAACCGTTGCGGTGGACGAGTTTTTCAAGGATAAAAATGTATCCATTCAAAAACCACCATTCAACTTTATTCCGGCCTACATCGTCAAAGGGTAGTTGACATTTAAATCAACGCCACCAGTTGCTCGATTTGGTCTTTGAATCGGCCCTGTAAATTTCCTTCGTCATCCCAGGCATCCTGTATAGCACTCAATTTGGGTTTGAAATAATGCGTGTGCATTTTGACATAATGAAAAATACCCGTTAAGTGCTCTTGCCCGCGAAGGTTTCCAGCGGCACCGGAAGACACGCCAACGATATAGGCCATTTTATCTTGCCATACTTTTTGAGGGATGGCATCAATCACCAATTTGAGTATGCCTGGAAAAGAACCGTTGTATTCTGGAACAACAAAAACAAGTTGCTGGATGGGCGCCACAAAAGTATCAATGGCATTTTGGAACGCAGCAGAACGATTGCCATAGGTTTCAGAGAATGCGATATCAAGGGGCAGATCATTAAAATCCCACACTTGAATCGCCTTACCTGAGGCCAAAGCGCGCTGTTCAATCTCTCTCCCCACTCGCCCACTGGCGCTGTCTTTTCTGTTGGTTGCTATGATAATGGTTGTCATGGGTGCGAAAGTAAGGGAAATTGGGTTAGACAGATTGGGGAGGCGTCTCGTAATGAGCCATACATCTAAATTTGAACCCGGACAAACAGAAAAAAACAACAGTTAAACTAAAAACTTTTTTAGGACGGGGCACACTTCGTGGCAGAATGGGAGATTTCCCCTCCTACTCGAGCAACGCGAGAGAAAGGAGGGGTGTCCAGACAGCGCTTGCGCTCGTCTGGATGGGGTGGTCTTTATGTGCACCTTATATGTTTCTTTTTTGGTCACCTGATTCGATGCTAGGAACGGTAAATTAAAAAAATCGTGAATTAGCCTGCAAATTGAATATGCAAGATGGCCATATTCCACAAATATCTCTGATATAACGGAAATATTTCCATTAATTTTTCTATTATAACCGAAATATTAATACATTTGAATCATGGAGCCTTTGAAACGAAATGCCCAAACCATTCTAGAAAAATGGATAGGAAAACGTAAAGTAATTGTTCTCACTGGCGCACGTCAAGTGGGAAAAACCACATTACTTAAAATGATGTTTCATCAAATAGATGATACCCTTTGGCTCAATGCGGACGAAAGTCCGGTGAGAGATCGTTTGAGCAATCAGAGCGTAGAAAACTTGAAGGGTGTTGTAGGGAAATACAAATGGGTGGTCATCGATGAGATTCAGAGAATTGCCAACGCAGGATTATTGCTTAAAATATTGGCTGATCATTTTCAAAATACGCAATTTTTTGTAACGGGTTCCTCAGCCTTAGACATTGCCGACAATATTTTTGAACCGCTCACCGGAAGACATTTGTTGTTTCATTTGCACCCGCTGATGATGGGGGAAATGTATCCCAAATTGAGTTCATTTGAGATTGAACAAAAATGTAATTTTCATTTGGTCCATGGCTGCTATCCCGACGTGTACAATCATCCTGATGATGCTGCTGTACTGCTCAAAAATCTAGCTTCACAATATCTCTACAAAGACGTCTTGGCTTGGAAAGACATCAGAAAACCACAACTGCTTGAAAAATTACTTCAACTGTTGGCGCACCAAGCAGGGTCCCAAGTTTCTTATGCAGAACTTGCCGGGCAGTTGCACATCAAATCTGAAACAGTAGAAAGTTATATTGATTTACTTGAAAAATCATTTGTGGTATTCCGATTATCCGCTATGAGCAATAACCCACGAAAAGAGGTCAGTAAAATGAGCAAGATCTTTTTTTGGGACAATGGTATCCGCAATGCGGTGATCGAAAATTTCAATGACATCAGCAACCGAAATGATATTGGCATATTATGGGAAAACTTTGTCGTGAGTGAACGAAAAAAATGGCTCGCTTGGAATAGGCCACATATAAAAAGTTATTTCTGGCGCAATTACAATCAAAGTGAGGTGGACTATGTAGAACAGGACGGTAAAATAATCCATGCCTATGAAATCAAATGGAACAGTCAAAAAAAACACAATGTGAGCAGAGCTTTCATGAATGCATATCCTGATGCTTCCGTCCAAATTATTACACCAAGGAATATTTCGGATTTTTTAAGCGGTGACCTTTAAGTACAGGGGTTTTCGATGAGAATTAAATCGTCAGAAAAAGAAACAAGCCAGTAATCAGTAACCAGCACCAATTACTCGTTACTCGTTACTGATTACTTATTACTCTTGCCTCCCCTCCGTGAAACACTACCCCATCCCACCCTCTCTCACTTTGTAACCCACACTGTTTTCAACAAAGAGCGATGCGCTACACTTTATTTATCAGCACTTTACACAGTTATGAACAATTACAGATTTCATTTCGTGTGTATAACTTGGACGTGGAACAGCGTAGGTTTCCGAAGAAAAAAAACGAAATTCGCATGAACGTGAAACGCACGTGAAACAAAAAAAATTAAGCGAGAAAGAATGGGTAAAATCATTACCGTAGCCAATCAAAAAGGGGGTGTTGGAAAAACAACTTCAGCCATCAATCTGGCCGCCTGTTTTGGTGTTTTAGAATACAAGACCCTATTGGTGGATGCCGATCCACAGGCCAATGCTACATCCGGCGTGGGCATTGATCCCAAAGATGTCAAAACCAGCATCTATGAGTGCTTGGTGAATGATGTTCATCCCAGAGAAATCATTATCCCTACCGAAAATCCAAACCTTGACCTCATCCCTGCTCACATCGACCTTGTGGGTGCGGAGATTGAATTGATCAGCTTGGAAAAAAGAGAATACCAAATGCGCGCCGCCTTGGAAAAGGTGAAAGACGATTATGATTTTATCATCGTTGACTGTTCCCCATCGCTTGGTTTGGTTACTGTAAACGCCTTGTCGGCATCTGACAGCGTGATTATCCCTGTGCAATGTGAATACTTTGCATTGGAAGGTTTGGGTAAACTTTTGAATACAATCAAAATCGTTCAACAAAAACTCAATCCTGAATTGTCCATCGAGGGCATTTTGTTGACCATGTACGATACCCGTTTGCGCCTAAGCAACCAAGTATTGGAAGAAGTAAAAGTGCATTTCCAAGAATTGGTTTTTGACACCGTGATCCACCGCAATACCACTTTGGGTGAAGCGCCAAGCTTTGGTCAAACCATCATCATGCACGATGCGAGCTGCAAAGGTTCCATCAATTATTTGAACTTGGCGAGAGAGATTCTTCAAAAGAATGACATGACCAAAATGAAGGGAGAGGATAAATACATAGACGTAGACAATGGCTAAGAAACAAGCATTAGGTCGTGGATTGAGCGCATTGCTCGAGAACGCAGGAAGTATAGTTAAAGATAAAAACGAAACCAAAGTGGCAGTTGCGGTTCAGCCAGAACCAGCTGTAGAATTAAAAGACAACGAGACCATCGGCCACATTGCCGGTGACATTTCGCTTATCTCAGTGGCTTGGATAGAAGCCAACCCCTTCCAACCCCGTCAGGAATTCTCTCCAGATGCCTTGATTGACTTGGCGCAGAGTATTCGTGAATTGGGATTGATTCAACCCATCACGGTTAGAAAAATATCTGCCAAGAAATACCAAATCATCAGTGGTGAACGCCGCTTCCGCGCCTCTCAAATGGCCGGATTGGAAGAAGTTCCTGTGTATGTTCGCGCGGCGGATGATCAAGGCATGTTGGAGATGGCCTTGGTTGAAAACATCCAACGTGAGAACCTGAATGCAATAGAAGTTGCCATCTCTTTCAAACGATTGATGGAGGAATGCAGCCTAACCACAGAAGCATTGGCAGAGCGTGTAGGTAAAGACAGAACAACAGTAACCAACTATGTTCGTCTTCTCAAATTACCACCCGATATTCAAATGGGCATCATTGAAAAGCGCATCTCCATGGGACATGCACGCGCTTTAATCAATATCCCAGAGTCCAAACAATTGAACATCTACAAGACCATCCTTGAAAAGGACTTGAGTGTCCGAAAAGTGGAAGAATTGGCCAAGGAAGATGATGTTCCAAAATTATTCCGCCCAGCCAAAGTTATTCTTCCTGTAGAGTTTCAAAAAATGCAAGCCGAATTGCGCTTGAAATATGGAAAAAGAGCCAAGGTGCAACGCGCCGATAGCGGTGTGGGCAAGTTGGAAATTCCGTTCAATAATGATGATGATTTGCAACGCATTATCGATTTATTGGGATTGTGAGACTCTCACTCATCATAGCTTTCCTTTTTCCAATTTGTCTTTTAGGACAAAGTGACATTGACTCCACTTCCGCGGAAAACAAGGATCAAAGAACTTTCCGTGACAAATGGAACGAACAACCTTCACCATTGAAGGCAACTGTGTTTTCAGCTGTGATTCCTGGTGCCGGTCAGGTGTACAACAAAAAGTATTGGAAGGCCCCAATAGTCTGGGCCGCCATTGGAACTTGCGTCTATTTTATTGGACGCAATGGTTCAGAGTACAGATACTACAAGGCAGAATACATCAAAGCTGCAGATACCGACCCCTTGACACAAAGTGAGTTTACCGCAGATCAAATCAAGCCGGTCATGGACACCTACCGCCAATGGTTGGACATGAGCTACTTCAGTTTATTGGGTGTCTATGCTTTGCAAATCATCGATGCGCATGTGGATGCTCATTTGTCATCTTTTGACATCAGTCGCGATTTGAGTTTGCATTGGTCGCCGGTTCGTATTCAGCAGCCTGGACAATCCAAACTTGGATTATCTTTATCGCTACAATTTTAAAACATGCGAGTAGCCATTTTGGGATATGGTAAAATGGGCAAAGCCATTGAACCCATTCTTATCGAACGAGGACATGAGATTGTTCTAAAAGTCAACAGCGAAAACCCGCTTAAATCTTCGGATTTGAATGGTGTTGATGTTGCCATAGAAGTCAGTCGTCCTGATTTGGCGATGTTCCATATTGAACAATGCATGTCCGCCAAAGTTCCCATCGTGGTAGGAACAACAGGTTGGTATCAGCATTTGGCAGAAATAAAAACCAAGGTTGAAAATGATGGATTGCATCTTTTGTACGCCACTAATTTTTCAATCGGGGTGCACATGGTATTTGCCCTGAATCAAATCTTGGCCAAATGGATGAATCAATATCCTAACTATACACCCAGCATTGAAGAGATTCACCACACAGCCAAACTGGACGCCCCGTCTGGCACAGGCATCACATTGGCTGAAGGAATATTGGACAACCTAGATCGAAAGGACCATTGGGTCAACCGACTGAGCGAAACAGAAAGTGAATTGGCTTTAACTTCTATTAGAGAAGAAAATGTTCCTGGCACGCACACCGTTTCGTATGTTAGCGGTGTGGATACCATTGAATTGAAACACATTGCACACAACCGAAATGGATTTGCTCTTGGGGCTGTTCAAGCTGCCGAGTGGCTCATTAAAAATCCAGGTATTCACAGCATGCAAGAATTTTTAAACTTTACAACGATATGACCATCGGACTTCCTGAGTTGCTTTTTTTCATACTCATCGTCATTTACTGCATTACCCTTCCTAAAATATTGGCCCGAGCAGGTCAAAAATCTTGGATGGCCTACTTCCCTATTTTGCAATTTTTCCCATGGATGAAAGCCATCCAACGCCCTTGGTATTGGGCGTTGTTGATGTTGGTTCCAGGAGTGAATTTCATCATGATGGTGATTGCGCAAGTTGAATTGGGAATTGTCTTCAATCAGCGCAGTGTCAAAGAACAGTGGATGTTTGGCGCCTTGCCTTGGTGGCGTTTGATACAACTTGCCTTTAAACAAGAAAACATTGAATATGTAGGTCCTAGGTCATGGGAAGGAAAGAAAAAAACATTCGCACGTGAATGGAGTGAAGCGTTATTGTTTGCTGTTGTTGCAGCTACAGTGATCCGCAGCTTCTTTCTAGAGGCCTTCACCATCCCTACGCCATCTATGGAAAAGAGCATGTTGGTGGGCGATTATTTGTTTGTCAGCAAATTCTCTTACGGAACTAAGTTGCCTCAAACACCCATGAGCGTGCCATTCATGCACAATGCACTTCCATTCAGTGGAATGCCCAATAGCTATTTGGAATGGTTTACACTGCCCTACTACAGACTTCCTGGTATTGGAAAAGTAGAACGATTCGACCCTGTGGTTTTTAATTTCCCCCACGGTGACACCATCTTGGTTGATCCCTATTATGCCGGACATGATTACTATGGTATTTTGAGACAAGAGGCCATGTTCATGGCACAAGGATTTGACAACTATGCCAAAGATCCTGAGAAGTTCGAAGCATTGGCCAGAAAGAACTTTACAGAAAAGAAGGTTTGTGTTTCTTGTGCCGCACAAAAAGGTTTGAGAAAGGCTATGCCCATTGGAGGACTGCGTTACCGCCCCATGGATAAAAAAGAAAACTACATCAAGCGTTGCATTGGATTGCCTGGAGAAGAGATTAAAATCAAACACCGTCAAGTATTCATCAATGGACAAGCTGTTGAAAATCCGGAAGGATTGATGTTCAACTATGAATTCTTATTGAAGAATCCTGCCTACGCTAATCGCATTCAAAGCAAGTACAGCATCAATATTGATGATTTAAACAATGTACCCGACTCATTGGGACAACCTACCAGTGTTTTCACTTGTCCGCTTACTCAGGAAGTATACAATGAATTAAAAAACAATCCTGAAGTAGTTTGGATTGAAGCTCAGGATGAGGTTTTCAATCGCAACCCTCCCGGAACTTTGTTCCCCAACAGCTTGAATCCCGCATTCGAAAATTGGACGGTGGACAATTACGGTCCTGTTGTCATTCCTGCCAAAGGAATGAGCATTCCCATGAATGCATTGAACTATGAAATGTACCAAAGGGTGATTCGCGTTTATGAAGGGCATGACTTCACCCAGCAAGGAAATGACTATTATTTGGATGGTCAAAAAGTTACCCAGTACACATTTGAAAGTGATTACTATTGGATGATGGGAGACAATCGCCACCACAGTGCAGACAGTCGTTTCTGGGGTTTTGTTCCGGAAAATCATGTGGTTGGAAAAGCTGTATTTACTTGGTTCTCCAAGGCTGACCCCAATTACCAAGGTCACAGCAAAATCAGATGGGACAGAATGTTTAAACTGGTGAATTGATCGATGTACGCCGTTCCCACTTTTCTTTTCCCTCCGATATCTTATTGTCTTTTTTTACACCAGGCACATCCTCAAAAGGATGTGCTTTCTTTTTACCACAAACAAAGTCCGCGAAATCATTTCGAAATCCTAAATGCCAATGGAAGGCAAAAAATCACTTTTGGCATAAAGAGCAACCAAGGAATAAAAACGCCTTTGCAGGATGTCTATTTGGATGATGGAGATTGGGCTCGATCAGCCATTCGGTCCATTCAATCCGCTTATGGAAAGAGTGCTTTTTACTTTTTCTATCAGCACGAATTGGAAGACATGATGACTACCTTTCCTCAACAAAAACTGGTTGATGTGCACCAAACCATTCACCAATGGCTTCAACGCTATGGAATGGTTCCTGCATGGCCTCAAAACGATGAGGAATCGCAAATCATTCCAATAGAAAAAAAATGGGAGATATCATCTCCCATCTCTTCGTATCATCAAGTTTTTCAGGATCGCTTTGCGTTCCAAAATGATTTAAGCATTTTGGATTTGATGTTTAACCTAGGGCCTGAAGCCAAAAGTTATTTGGCTCATCATCCCCTCGTTATGCCTGTCCTTGAGGACCGCCAAAATGCATCGGCATGATGGGATCTTGTCCCAATGTCTCCTGAATCTTTCCGTGTTGTGATTCAAACTTTTGAATGTTATCTGCCAATGCACGCTGCAAGCGTTTGGCATGTTGAGGTGTCAATACGATTCTAGACACCACCTTTGCCTTAGGAACGCCTGGCATCATTCTGATAAAATCGACGATAAACTCTGCTGGAGAGTGAGTAATTACAGCCAAATTGGAGTATTTACCTTCTGACATTTCTTCGCTCAATTCGATGTTGAGTCCTTCATCTTTTTGTTGTGCCATGTTACAATATATTTTTTAATTCAATTAATTCAGTAATGGTAAAAGTAGGATGAACATTGTGTCGGTGGTCATCGAGCTTTAAAAAAACTTGATCCATCCCCACTCCCCTTGCGCCTAGGATATCTGCATCCCAATCGTCTCCAATCATCAAACTCTCTTCAGCAGAAGTTCCCGCCAATTCAAAAGCATAATGGAATATCTTGGGATTTGGCTTTCGAACGCCAACATCTTCGCTATTGATATTGTGAACAAAAAAGGGTGTCAGTCCACTGCCATCCATCTTAATGCCTTGAATTTCCTTGAAGCCATTGGTGATGATGTGCATCGTGTACTTGCCATCTAAGTAATTCAAAATATCTAAAGCACCTGGAATAACATGCGGTTGACGGGGGCATTGCTCAACAAATGCTGCAGCAAATTGCTCCATCCATTCGGCGTTGTATGCAAAGCCAATGTCGTCCATGGACCTTGAGAATCTTGCGGTACGCAACTCCTCTTTGGTCATCGAACCCTCTCTGTACATGGCCCATACCCTTGCATTGTGTTTCAAATAGGCTTTATTGAAACTTTCAAACAAAGCCTCATCAATTTCAAATTGCACAAACATTTGACGCAATGTGAGTTCCGCATTTCTGTGAATATCCCATAGCGTGCCATCCAAGTCGAAAAAAAGATGTTTGTATTTACTCATTAATTTTGCATTTTAACACAACGTCACACAAGCGGTGACTATAACCCACTTCGTTGTCATACCATCCCACAACCTTGACCATATTGCCGATGACAGAGGTAAGACCGGCGTCATAAACGCAACTGTGTGCATTGCCAATGACATCACATGACACAATAGGATCCTCCGTATATTCCACAATTCCAGCCCATCTGGATTGGGCAGCTTTGGCAAATAGGTCATTGATTTCATCCGTGGGCAGTGGTCGTTTCACGATACTAGTAATATCCGTCAATGAACCATCCGGCACTGGGACACGCATTCCGCAGCCTCCCATTTGATCGGAAAGATGCGGGAAGATTCTGGTCAGAGCCTTTGCCGCTCCTGTTGTTGTTGGCACTATGCTTTGCACCGCAGCCCTTCCCCGACGCCAATCTTTGTGCGGGGCATCATGCAAACGCTGATCTCCAGTATAAGAATGAACTGTAGTGATGGAGCAACTTTCTATTTGACAATGTTCGTCGATCAATTGAATCATGTGCGCTGCACTGTTGGTGGTGCAAGATGCACAACTAATGATATTGGATTCATTGATCACTTCATCATTGATTCCCAAAACTACCATGGGGATATCGTCAGTCTCTGAAGGAGCCGACAAAATCACCTTGCGAACTCCAGGTGTTAAATGCAAACTCAACTCATCATAACTTTTAAACAGACCAGTTGACTCAATTACAACATCCACTTCCCATTGTGACCAATCAATTTGCTCGCCTGGTGTGGGCTTTTGTACATAATGTGTTTGCGCCGCGTTAGCCGACCAGCCGTCCGTTGTGCGCTCTATTTCATTCTTTAATGACCCATGAATACTATCATATTTCAACAAATGAAACATGGTAGAAACATCATATAAATCAACAACTGCAACAATTTGAATATTTGGGTAATTCAAAGCCGCTCTATACACCCCTCTTCCAATCCTTCCGAAACCGTGGATACCGACTCTTATTAAATTATTGTCCTTCATTACAACATGTGCTTTTCAGCATGATAAGAAGAACGAACCAAAGGACCACTCTCCACATGTCGGAATCCCATTTGTTTTCCCAAAGTCTCATACTCTGCAAAGCGCTCTGGCGTAATAAATTCTGCTACTGGCAAATGCTTGGGAGTTGGCTGTAAATATTGACCCAAGGTAATGACATCTAGACCCACGGATCTCAGATCTTCCATGGTCTCTAAAACTTCTTGATGAGATTCGCCTAGACCCAACATCACACCACTTTTGGTGCGCATACCACCTTGCTTCAAACGGCGAAGCACCTCAAGGCTTCTGTCATATTTGGCTTGGATTCTGACTTGCTTGGTCAATCTCCTCACGGTCTCTAAATTGTGAGAGACTATCTCAGGAGCTACGTCTATGATGCGTTGTAGATTTTCCCATTTTCCTGCAAAGTCAGGAATCAAGGTTTCCATGGTAACCCCTGGAGCCTTTCTGCGCACGGCCTCAACGGTCTGCACCCAAATCTCTGAACCGCCGTCGAGAAGATCATCGCGATCAACCGAAGTAATAACGGCATGTTTCACCTTCATCAAAAAAATGGATTCTGCAACGTGCTCTGGTTCGTGTGGATCGACGTTTAAAGGTCTGCCGGTAGCTACTGCACAAAACCCGCAAGATCTTGTACAAATGTTGCCTAGGATCATAAACGTTGCCGTTCCTTCTCCCCAACATTCGCCCATATTGGGACAATTCCCACTTTCACAAATGGTGTGCAACTTGTGCTCGGTAACAAGTCCCCGAACCATTTTATAATTTTCTCCAGTAGGCAATTTCACTCTCAACCACTTGGGTTTTGGAACACGGCCTGTTGTCAACTCACTCATTTCTTGTTGTATTTTGAACCAAAAAAGAATCGCGTATAGATGGCAGGGAAAATGAAATGATTCCTTGCTCGGTCATTGTATCGATTCAATATTTCTTGTGACATGATTTCTATTCGCTTGGGGTAAACATCCGCTGTTGCGCCAATCTCAACCCCTCTGATGCCATTTTCTGAAGGACTGTATTCAAATCGCAACGCGAATTTGAAAAACAATCCCAGACGGACTTTTGTTTCATTCAATCCTGTAAGATTGGAAGATCTTCCATAAATATTATCGGTATAATGCTCGTTGGGATTGAATTTCTCAGATCGCACTTGATAACGACCAAGGACAGTAGATGCGTACAAAATCTGCAAATAAACAGGCTTCACAAACGCTATTGAAGGGCCCACTTGCCACAGGCGATCAATTTGAACGCCACTCTTCCGCAACTTTTCCGCAAACTCTTTGTTCTGACCAACTCCCAAACGGAGCACAAAAAGGCTGTTCATCTTTCCGTAGTAATATGCCCGCGCCTGGGGATCTTGAAAATAGGACTTGACCTCCTTTTCATGACGATAAAAATGCAAGTCGGCACTGTATTTCCAAAATGTGTAGGCGTCCTTGCCCTTGGCATAAACATCGCCACCTAATCCCCAACCATTGGATTGAAACGTCAAAGCATAAGAACGCTCACGGTCATGCAAAATGTTTCGCGGCACGCCATCATCCGTCACTTGAGCAGTGCTCAGTACACACATGGCTAACATGCCTAAAAAAAAGATCCCGGCTTTTTTCATTCCCACAAAGATACATCTTCATCGTAACTTTGTTTTTGAACAAATCAGAATAAAATGCACAGCATAGAAGTACAGTATTTGGGTGAATTGCGTTGCAAAGGATTGCATCTAAAGAGCAACAGCACCATCCTTTCCGATGCACCAATAGACAATCATGGAAGAGGTGAAGCTTTCTCTCCAACAGATCTAACCTGCACTTCATTGGCCATGTGCATGATGACCATCATGGGTATTACGGCAGAAGAAAAGAATATTGCCCTTCAAAATGTCTCGGCTCGTGTCACCAAGCACATGGGAGCAGAACCCAGAAGAATTGTAGGAATAGGGATTGAGATGATTGGGAATTGGGACAAACTCTCAGAACGTGAGTTATCTATAATAAAAAATGCCGCGAACACATGCCCTGTGGCTAAGAGCATACATCCCGACATTCAAGTTCAAACTTTTTGGGTAAACTACCCTTCAATTACTTGATTGGAGCGCTTACAGCAGCTTTATCATAAGCGGCACACTTGGGGTGCTTTGAAACACAAGCAGCAGCGGTTAATGATAAAATCACTAAGCAGAATAATAATTTCTTGTTCATGATCGTTGAATTTGATGACAAATATAAAACAATGATTGTTGTTCGCCTCACTTTGACGTTTCTTTTATTAACACCATTATTGGCCCACTCCAAGTTGATTGAAGTCACTGACTCAATACCACGTCAATACCTGATGCTAAAGGGCTTGGACACATTGTTTATTGGAAATCAACCTGCAGAAATTTCCGAATGGTCCATCAATCATTTACAACCCTATTGGAAACAAGGATATGCATTGGCGCGATGGGAGTTGCAACCTGAACCCACCAGTGATCAGCGCATTGTCTACCATTTTATCCAAGACCACCTCATTACCAAAGGAAAAATCACTGGTTGGAATGCCGCAATCATGGATGAGTCACTTGCTCCGCTTGTATTGGATTGGAAAAAAGGGAAACTCCTGAACCATGCGCCACGCAATCCATTTGCCAACAATTATGGGATTCAAATCACCAAAACCGAACTGTTTTTTGAAGATAGCATTGCCCAATTGAAGGTCAGTATTGGTCCTTCAGACAATCAATACTTTGATGGATTATTGGGTCTTCAACAGATCGAAAACAAGTCAGTCATGGTTGGTGATTTTAAAATGAATTGGGTCAATGCATTGAAAAAAGGTGAGTCCTTTTTCCTGCGTTGGCAGAGACAAGACATTTCGACCCAAAGATTAGAGCTCAATGCCCAAATACCTTTCATCTTTCATCGTGCTTTTGGATGGACCAATTACTTTGACTTTTATAGAAAGAAAGACCAAGTTTTTCAAACACAGCTAAAATCACAATTGCTGTTTCACCTTCAAAATCAACAAACTTGGTCAACCGGAGTTGAACTAAAAAACAACCAAAGTTTAAGACTTGGAGACCAATTGTATAGTCAACATCAATTGTGGGTAAACACATGGAAAGACCGAGACCTGATGTTGGAGTTTGCTGCTGGCCGAAGAAAAGTAACACAAACCGTAGCGGATTCACTTGTGAAAAAAAACCAGAAACTGTATCGCTGGGAGGGACATTGGATACATGGATGGATGCAGAGATCATGGGTGCTGAATATGCAGTTGCACAGCTTAGGTTACTATACTCCGCAATTGGAACTGGCTGAAATGCTTCGCATAGGTGGACCCAGAAACATCAGAGGCTTCAACACTGAATCCATTTTTGTCAAACAATGGCATGGCTTTCAAAGTGAGTGGGGATATCAAATGACCAATGTCTTGACCTACTTATTCATTGACGGCGGCGTTGGTCAGAACATCACCATTCGAAACTATCATCAGTCATATGGTTTGGGCACCAAGATTAACAGGAAAGACATCTTGTTGTCATTGGAATACGGGTGGGGAATTTTCCCTCAACAAACCATTGATTTCCGACAAGGTGTTTTACACATTGGGTTTAACCAAAGATTTTAAGCGACAATGATGTTGTACATTTGAGGCAATGATTGCAAAGGGGAACATTTTTCTGATGTTTTTGGGTTGCTGTTTGACATGGATGTCTTGTCAAACAGTACAACTTTCAGCATCCAAAGATATCACAAGTCCCAAAAGGTACAATTGGCATCAAAGGCAAATACACCCCAGCTTTGGCGTGGTTGATCGTGACTCCGTTAAAGGAACAGAGATAGAAATTCTATTCAATGCAGCAGAATTCACGACTGATTTGCCCACATTTTTAGAATTCAATGCACATGTACTTGTAAATGATAGCGTTGTATTGTACCAAAAGAGATTTCAAATTTCAGGGCTTCCCCCGGCAGCAAAGGGTAATTGGAGTGGAAAGGTTCAAATCCCCAAAGAAGTGCAACACCTTCAAGATGTTGTTTTGAAATTTGGCCCCAATGGATTGGCTGATCAATTTTACTTGAATTGGCCACTGGGCGTTGACGGTTGGCAAGCCAATCATTATTTGCAAACCAACATATTGGAAGCAGGAAGCATGCTCCATCGTTCGGGTTCAGGAAAAACCATTTTTGCTCCCATGACAGATAAACTCCCTTCTCCGCCCTTCTCAACCAACGCGCCATTTGTGCCAGAAACTTTTGAAATACTATCGATTGATAGTGTAGAAACAAAAGTTGGAGCCTACATATTTGCCAAAGACAGCATTTCTTCTGATTTGGAAATCATATACGCCATGGACGCCAATCTGCACCCCCAATTTCCTGAGTGGGTTACCACCAGTGAAATGGCAGGACCTATGCGTTATTTGTGCTCAAAAGAAGAGTTTGATAAAATATCCAAGTCAACAGATGGCCCCGAAAATGCGATGGAAAAATTCTGGATTCAATCCGCTGGTGGCAGAGAAAAAGCGCGCAACCTCATTAGAACTTATTACCAAAGGGTTTGGGATGCCAACCATCATTTTACCAGTTATGCGGAAGGATGGAAAACCGATCGAGGCATGATTTATCTTGTATTTGGACATCCTGAAAAAATTGAATTAGAAAACAATCTTGAAATCTGGTCATACACCTTGGAAACGGGGCAATTGCAATTTGCATTTGAACCAAAACAACATCCAATCTGGGGCGAGATATTTATTTTAAAAAGAAACGAGCAATACCGTCCGCATTGGGAATTTCAAGTTTCTCAATGGCGACAAGGGAGAATTTTCAAATGAAACATCAAGGACCAAAAAACAACAATGCGCTCATCATTGGCTTTCACGCTATAGAAGCAGCAATAGAATCCGGAAAGCAGGTAGAGAAAGTACTTATCCAACGCGGCCTAAAAGGCGAGTTGTTTCAAAAGACAATAGGATTAATTCAGGAAAACAACATTCCTTTTCAATACGTACCCATTGAAAAATTACAACGCATTTCCACCAAGAATCACCAAGGCATAATAGGATTTCTTTCTCCTGTTACTTTTGGCAACCTGGAAGAAATTGTCAGTCAAGTTTTTGAAAATGGAGAAACTCCATTGCTTTTATTGCTGGACAGTTTAACAGATGTAAGAAATGTTGGGGCCATTGCCCGCACTGCTGAATGTATGGGCGCGCATGCCATTATTTTAACTGAATCTGGCAGTGCACCCATCAATGAAGATGCAGTAAAAACCAGTGCCGGAGCATTGATGTATTTGCCTGTATGTAAAACAAAAATGGCAGCAGATGCGATATTTATTTTACAAAGCATGGGAGTAAAATGCATTGCCGCCACAGAAAAAGGGAATGTGTTTCCGGAACAATGCAACATGGCTTTACCCCTGTGTATCGTCATGGGTAATGAAGAAAAAGGGCTCTCTAGGGCGGCGTTAAAATCCGTTGAAGATTTGGTCAATATCCCCATGACAGGAAAAACCACTTCCTTGAACGTATCGGTTGCTGCAGGAATGCTCATATATGAAGCCGCAAAACAAAGAAGAGTTGGACATGAGTAAGAAAATCAATCCAAAACTTTTGCCTTTCAAAAAAGGAGATATACTAGAAGTTGAAATCGATGAAATGGCTTTCGGAGGCAATGGAATTGTCTGGACCGAATTACCTGATGGAAGAGTTCCCATTTTTATCGAGAACGCCATCAAAGGCCAGACGAGACAAGTCCAAATCACCAAAATAGATCGACGACACATTGAGGCCAGGGACATTGCACTTTTGCATCCCTCGCCCAATGAAATTGAAATACCTTATCAAGCGATTCCAGGTGCACCTTACGCCACATTGCCTTACGACGAACAACAAGCATTTAAACAAAATGAGGTATTGCAATTGTTGAATCGCATTGGCAAAATAGATGCGGAACCGCGATTTGACACTTACTTGGCATCGCCATCCTTGTGGCATTATCGCAACAAGATGGAATACAGTTTTTCTGTCATTCGATGGGACAAAGAAAAAAATGATACTGTTGATGATTTTGCTTTAGGATTCAAGAAAAAAGGGACCTGGTGGATCGTGGAGCCCCTCCACAAAGATTCAGGATTACTTGATGCCGATCTTGAAGGCAATTTGAAAAGGATAGAAGATTGGTGTATTAAAAGTCAACTTCCAGCTTGGCATCCTCCACAAAGACACGGTTTTTATCGCTACTTGGTAGCTAGAAAAAGCTATCTGCAAGACCAAATCTTGTTGAACTTGGTGACCACTGATGACGGCCTAGAAAATTTTGATGCTCAAGGTTGGGTAAGTCTCCTGCAAGAGATACTCGGCGACCGATTAGCCGGTGTGATTCACACCATCAACAATGATACGGGGGACCGTGTAGATCCATTGAATGGGGAACACCGCATACTCTTTGGAAGGGATAAAATCACGGAAGACATTTTGGGATTGCAGTTTGAAATCAGCATGAAAAGCTTTTTTCAAACCAACCCCAAGAGTGCAGAACGACTATATGCTAAAGCGATTGATTATGTGAAAGAAGTGGGCCAATCGGGAACTATCTTGGATTTGTTCTGCGGAACGGGCACCATCTCTCAGCTGCTTAAAAAGGCTGGATTCAATGAGGTCATAGGAGTGGATATCGAACCCAAGGCCATAGAAAATGCCAAGGAAAATGCCGCTCGAAACAACATTGATAACATTACTTTCTTTGCCACTGATGTTGGGAAATTTTTATTGGAACAACCCCAATACCACAATCAACTTCAGGTATTGATGATGGACCCCCCTCGTGCAGGAATAGCACCAAAGACATTGCGCAAGGTCATTGACTTAAATGCCAACTACATCGTTTACATTTCTTGCAATCCAGCCACATTTGCAAGGGATACGGAAACCTTAGAGGCCAACGGTTACACTTTGGAAAAATGGAGTTTGATTGACCAATTTCCCCATACCTCACATGTTGAGGTCTTGGGAAGGTTTAAGCGATTGGAAACTACTGGAACGCCTGATTAGTGGTACTTTTTACCACTAATCACCCACCGACCTTGACACCAATCCACACATTCAAACGTATTGCCTTGCTTGATTGTCTGCAACCATGCTCGATCCGGGATTACTTCGCCATCCACCGTACAATAAAATGTTGGATTGGTTTTAACACCCAAAGCGCTTTCTGAAGATTTCCAATACGTGGCTTTACGCGCACCAGAGGAAACAACACAATAATCCATCGCGTTCAAAGATGTGGAAGGCTGATAATCTGATGTCTGTTTGTTCCATGTGTAATACATCCAGCGGTCATTAGGCCCTAAAACACGCCAATCCACAATACCATCCAAATTATAATCCTCCATTTCTAACCAGCCCAAGATGGGAACTCTTGGTTGATATTTTTTAATCATCTGCGCATAAGTAAAATCGATAGTTGTATAATAATGCAATCCATCACTACTCCAATCTGATAGCGCAAAACGATCTTTCTCCCATGGATTCAAGCGAGGAAAATACACATCCTCAATTCCATCCCTATTGAAATCTTTGACAATGAAAAAGTCTCGGTGCATTCCAATTTCTTCAGAAACATTTCCCTGAATAAAATGCTCATAGATCAACGCTCCGTCTGACAGCTGTTTAATCTTCAACTTTTGTGCATATAAACCCAATGATGATTCCAAAATAATTTGATCAGATTCATCAGTGGCCCACAATTCAAAGATGAAACCATCCGTGACCATGCGAAAATCTTCTTTTTTATTCTTCGCAATGGCATTGTTAACGGGCGGAGATAAATCCGTACGACTAACTTTTCTCGTCTTCCAATTGGCTCCTTTGAGCATCACATCCACCTTTGCGATGGGAGCGGTTTTGGGAAATCCGTATTCGTGGTAATGTCCCCTTACTTCTTGCTGAACATAGTCTATCGTGACATCACTCAAATCTGAAATACTCAATTTCAAAAACCTTCCTTTCTCTTTATTGAAAGCAAAATAATCATTCCCTTGTTGTGCATAGCCATTCTTTGGAACAATCAAATCTGGCAATCCATCAAAGTTGACATCTCTAATTTCGGGGTGTCTAAATACGGCGCTTTTTGGATCGCTGTATCGTTCTCCCTGAATACTAAAAATCCGTTTTTCTGTTGCTGCATCCAAAATGGTATACCATGTCTGAATATCTCTTTGATGTTTGGAATCAAATCGATTGGCAAGACTGGATTCTTGAACACTTTCTGTCCAAAACCAAATTTTCTCAAACATCCATCCATTGCGTTCCACCACACGCCGTTCTATCCATTTGTCTTTTGAAACAACTTCACCATCGAGATTCATGGGCATATCTGTCCACATGGAGAAAAGCAGGGCTTCACTTTTCTTCATCTCAACATTGAGCACTTGGTGTTTGGTAAAATCAATCTGACGTAAAAAGCCATGATTGATATCCCACTGAAACAATTGATTGGGCTCTATCAACTGAGTCTCTGATTTCCATTGGTATGTTTCTCGATTTGAAGTATCCTCTATTGCTAAGTACAACGACCGATAGATCAAGGGAAGGTTTGAAATCTGGTAAAGGTTTCCTGACTTATGTGCTGGGAAAATAGGCTTTTGCATACCTTGAGAGCATGGTTCTATTCGCGTATTACCAAAAGAACGGCCACTTGGGTCTACAATGGAAAATGACAATTGATCAACCCATCGACCAGGCTCAACACTCTTGGGAATAATCTCAAGAAAAACAACTCCACATGATTCAGTAACCTGACTCCATGCGCTTAAACTCAAAAATGAAACAAATAAAAATGCAACTGCCGCTGATATGGACTTACCTCGAAACATAGACAATTAAAGTTCAAAGCGCACTTCCGCCTCTGGCATTTGTATCAAATGAAAAATCACTCCTGAAAGCACTCCGAAAGAAATCCAAATGGTGGAGATCCAAAAAGTGATTTTCTCTGCTTTCGTCATGCTAAAATTTTACAGCGTGAAGATAATGGTCTTGGATTCAAAAAAAAAAGACTCCATCATATTGATGAAGCCTATTCATGAAAAATAACAAAATATTAATGAGCGGCCAAGTAGCTGGCTACCCCGTCATGGTTGGCTTTCATACCATCCTTACCTTTGGTCCAGTTTGCTGGGCAAACCTCTCCGTTTTCTTCAAAGAATTGCAAAGCATCAACCATACGCAATGCCTCGTCCACATTTCTTCCCAATGGGAAGTTGTTGATCAAAGCATGTTGCACGGTACCTGATTTGTCAATCAAAAACAATCCGCGGAAGGCAATCATTGGACCATTGGCTACCAAAGCACCATTGTCATCATAAGTGTACTCACCAGCCAAAACGCCGTAGGCATCAGAGATGGTTTTAGAAGTATCAGCAACGATGGGATAAGCAATTCCTTTGATACCACCTTGAGCTTTCTCCATTTGCAACCAACCCCAGTGACTCTCTTCAGTGTCAGTAGAACAAGCCACTACAGCGACATTGCGATCATGAAAATCCTGCAAACGCTCTTGAAAAGCATGCAATTCTGTTGGGCAAACAAAGGTGAAATCTTTTGGGTAAAAGAAAAATACCACAGCTTGCTTTCCGATATATTGATCCAATGAAAAATCACTTACGATTGTTCCGCCATTGGTAACGGCTCCGGCCTTGAATGAAGGCGCTTTTTTTCCGACGATAGATGCCATATTAAAATTTTTGTTTTGGCAAAAGTAACATTTCGATTCCAACAAAGTTTAAACACATGTGAAGTTTTGATTTTTTCACGTCACCTTTGCACACATGAAAAACATCATCATCACCGGAGGGAGCTCAGGCATTGGGGCTGCCACTGCACAAATCCTCATTGAGAAAGGCCATCGTGTTCATTTAATGGGCCGAAATCAAGAAAAGCTAGAAGCCATTGCGCTTTCTTTTCCTGGTTCGTGCTCATTTACCGTTGGTGATGTTCGGATTGTTGCTGATTGTCAAAGAACCTTCGAAGATGCCAAAACACAAATGGGCTCAGTTGATGTTTTGATTAACAATGCTGGCCTTGGTATTTTTGACCCTTTGACCCAAGCCAAACTAGAAGATTGGCATGAGCAGGTGGATACCAATATCAAAGGTGTGCTAAATATGATTCATTTTTCCTTGAGTGAAATCATCAGCCGAAAAGGACATATCATCAATTTGGGATCTGTTGCTAGTCATCACGTATTCCCCAATTCTGGCATATACTGCGCGACCAAACACGCTGTTTTGGCCATTGGTGAAAGTCTAAAAGTAGAACACGGTAAGCAAATCAGAATTACTACGATTTGTCCCGGTGCTGTGAACACACCATTTATTCATGCCACAAAAAATGAAGATCTGTTGAAAGAGTACGTCCCCAACTTTGAAAAAGGATTGAATCCAAAAGACATTGCTGCTCAAATGGCGCATGTCATTGAAGCTCCCGAGGGAATAAACATCAGTGAAATCATCATTCGCCCTGGTGTCTAAGCCAATGGGCTTTTTCCTCTGGCGTATTGATATTTTTATACCACATAGCATCAGCATCCCTGATGCTTTTTGTTTTCAATACACCCAATAATTTTCGGGGACATTGACTTTGTGCCAACCAAGAAAAGACTTCTCCTTTTGCATGAGATTCCCAAATGGCGGCCAATGGTTCATGCCATTGTTTTTCTTCGTTCCAAAATGCCGTAGCCATGGACGGTGCATGTCGGTGTGAAATGAGATGTTGCAGGCCTTCGGCTTTCATTCCAGGCATATCACAAGCGATAACTAGCCACGAAGTAGTAGGATGTTGACTCATCGCAGATGCCACAGCACCCAAAGGACCAATGTTTCCGAATTGATCCAAAACCACTTCTCTGCCAGATGAAATAAAAAAATCTTTTTGTTCTTCACGACAACTAAAGTGAACAGTAATTTTCAAGCTGTGGCAAATCTTCTCCAGATATTCCCATTGCGGCATACCGTGATAAGACAATTCCATTTTTGGAAATCCCATGCGTTCACTTTTCCCTCCAACCAAAATCAAAGCTTGCAGTTCCGGTAGTTTAATTTGTGCCGCTATCCAAGCATTCAATGACTCTTTATCGTTTGGATCAATGCAAACTGCATGACTAAGATCTAAACCCCAATCCAAAAGATGATTTGGGAAACCGTTCTTGGCAATGACCAAAGTGATATTGGTCAATTGCCCTTTGCGTTTTTCCAATGAAGGATATTTGGATGCATCATCAATGATGATTTGTTGCGAAGCTGAAAAATGATTGCCGTTCACCCAATAATAATCCGAAAAAGGCAAACGATGCGTATGTGAATGGAGACTGCTTCCTCCTACTGAAAATGTTATGGAATACGCAGAAGTCATTTCTTGATGCGCGGCATCGACATAAACAGCCGGCACCAAGGACATGGACTGAAATGTATCGACCCATCTCTTCACTTCTTCACAAGTGGTACCGAACAATGCCCAAGACTTGGCCTTTTTAGGGAAAACCAATTGATCCGCCGTCATTTCAAATGTGGTAATCGTTTTTACCTCCTGACTTTGACAACAATTGAATAGGGCCAATTTCGATGTCATGCGCCAAAGCTTTGCACATGTCATATACGGTCAGCGCAGCAACAGAAACTGCGGTTAGCGCTTCCATTTCCACTCCTGTCTGTCCCATGCATTTAACCTGAGAAATAATTTCAAGCTCATTGTCCTTAAAAGAAAAATGAATGTCCACTCCACTAATCATCAATGGGTGACACAAAGGAATAATTTGAGGTGTGAGTTTGGCCCCCTGAATTCCAGCGATGCGGGCTACCTCCAAAATGGCACCTTTTTTTACTTGCCAATTCTCAGCCTTTAATTGTTCAAATACAGCCAAAGGAAAGCGAACCTTGGCCAAGGCTGAGGCCATTCTTAGATTAACTTCTTTGCCTGAAACATCCACCATTCTTGATTCTCCCGAGTCATTGATATGGGACAGTGTTTTTTCCATGGTCCAAAGATATTCATCCACCATTTGGTGTGGGCAAAAGAATTGAGAATGACAATGTTTTGCAACATTTAGCCCCATATTTGTGTCTCATGCTCAGAATGAAACCCAATTCCATTTTTTTAAGGAACACCACCCTGTTGCTTTTGCTCTCACTTATTGGGATTTTTCGCTCATATGCTACCCACATTTATGGAGGGGATCTTGTTTATCAGCATCTGGGAAACAACGTATATCAAGTTACACTCACCGTATACAGGGACTGCGACCCCAGCACCAATGTCAATGGAACTGGATTTGACCCTATCGTTTCTATTGGTGTTTTCACAGGAGGCAACAACAGTTTTGTTCAAGAGTTATCCATTCCTCTTTCCAATTCAGATATTGAAACATTGGATTTGGCATTGCAGAATCCTTGCTTCACGGTTCCACCCAACGTTTGTGTAGAACGGGCCGTTTATCAGGCAAATGTTACTTTGCCCTTTAGTTCCGATGGTTACATTTTGACCTACCAAAGATGTTGTCGCAATCTGAGCATTGACAACTTGAATCAATCTCAACAGAATCTGTCGGGCATGACGCTCACTACGCAAGTTCCTGGAACCAGCCTGATAACGGTTCAAAATTCAAGTCCCTCATTTGTTTCTACTCCCCCTACTGCGTTGTGTTTAAATGCACCTTTCATTTATTCCTCTGAGGCCGTAGATCCCGATGGGGACCAGCTGGTTTATTCTTTCTGCACCCCACTGGATGGAGCAGATCAAAACAACCCCGCTCCTGCACCACCGTCAGGTCCACCTTATAACAACAATACATGGGCCGCAGGATTCTCTGCCAATTACCCCATCGCATCCAATCCCGCT
This sequence comes from Flavobacteriales bacterium, assembly GCA_947442505.1. GTDB lineage: Bacteria > Bacteroidota > Bacteroidia > Flavobacteriales_D > Sanyastnellaceae > CAMCTV01. The sequence continues at coordinate 43,622 of CANEVR010000003.1, forward strand.
TTTCAAATCAACCCAGCAACAGGACTTGTTACAGGAACCGCGACACAAATTGGAACCTATGCCTTGGCCATTTGTGTTCAAGAATTCAGAAACGGTGTATTGATCAACACCATCCGACGTGACTACCAATTCAATGTCAATATGTGTAATCCCAATACAGGAGCAAATCCTGGTATTGCTGATACAGGAAATGGTCAACAGACTGATTTTTGTAGCGGTTTGGAAGTTGGCTTTGTGAACAATAGTATTAATGCTGATTCATACCATTGGGACTTTGGAGTTCCTTCTCTGACCAACGACACCAGCAATGTTTTTGAGCCCACATTCATTTACAATGATCCTGGTGTTTATACCGTCACTCTAGTTACCAACCCTGGCTGGGAATGCGCCGATACCGCAACTGTGGTGTATACGGCTATTGAAACATTCACTCCGGATATTCAACCACCTGTTGTCACCTGCGTTGATGATGAAGTGCTTTATTCCTTTGATCATGGATTGGTTTCTGGACTTTTCCCAGGAGGAGTAACGTTTGAATGGACCATCGACAACAATACCTCAACTGTTTTTTCTACGAATGAATATCCCAATGAAATTTATCTGGATTCCAATTTAACAACTTACACCATTGGCTTAAGCATCGACAATGCAGGTTGTATTGGAACACAAAATTTTACTTTTGACAATATTCCTGAGCCCATTGCCATCATTGACCCTCAAACAGATCCCTGCGGAGGTTTTACGATTAATTTCACCCAATCTTCTCAGAATTCATCTGGCTTCTTGTGGGACTTTGGCGCTCCCAATTCGCCCATCAGCATGGATCCAGCTACGTTTTACAATTACCCCAGTACAGGTAATTTCAATGTCATGTTGATTGCGAGCGCTCCATCAACTTGTCCAGATACAGCCTACGCAACAGTGAGCGTTTTTGACGATTTGGATCCCGATTTTATCAATCCCGGACCTGTTTGCTTCAATGGACATAATCTCTCTTTCTCAGCATTGGGTTGGACACAATCCAATGCCGTGATTGATTGGAACTTTGGAACTTCAGCCAGCATTGTTTCTTCCAACAACATTACCACGAACGGAGTTCAATACCCCAGTCCTGCTTACTACCCTGTAACTTTAACGATCAGTGAAAATGGATGCACAGAAAGCATTACAAAAGATGTTTGGGTAGTACAAGATCCAGAAGTCAATTTCACCGTTCTACCCCCAGATGGTTGCCCTGGCACCTATGTGAAATTTGATGCGACAGCCACTGCAGAAACACCCGTATTTTTCATTTGGAATTTGGGAGATGATATTACTTCGACCCAACCAGACCCCCTACAACTGTATGAAAATCCTGGAACATACAATGTCAGCATGCACGCTTACACCACCTCTGGTTGCGTAGCTGATATTCATATCAATTTGAATGATGCCGTCACCATTCATCCCGCTCCAACAAGTGGATTTATTGTACAACCAGACATCATCACCATCGATGATCCGACTGTTTACGTTATTGACTCGACAGGAACGGGGGTAACCTGCATCTATCAGTTTAGTGACGGCGGCAGCTTTGAAGGATTTCAAGGGAATTATACTTTTTCGGAATTCGGCAGACAATCCATTACCCAAATCATCACCAATGAATTTGGATGTACCTCAACGGCAACTGGCTTTATCAACATTGGCGGTACTGTTTTCTTCTTGCCCAACAGCTTCACGCCTGATTCTGACGGTATCAATGATGCATGGCTTCCCTCTGCCATTGGAGTTGCTGAATACAATGTCAGGATTTACGACCGTTGGGGTGAGTTGTTCTTTGAATCAAATGATGTCAAAGAACCTTGGCAAGGAAACAAAAGAGGTAGTCAGTATTTCGTTCAAGATGGCATCTACAACTACATCGTCACCTACCAAGATTTGATTGGGAAAACCACTCAATTGAAAGGCAATATTATCATCGCTAGATAAGACGTCCCTTTTGTACCTTTGGGGCTCATTTAGAATTACCCCATGTTTGAACAATTAACGGATAAGTTTGACAGAGCCTTTAAGATTTTAAAAGGCCAAGGAAAAATCACTGAAATCAATGTTGCTGAGACATTGAAAGAAGTGCGCAGAGCATTATTGGATGCCGACGTCAACTTTAAAACTGCCAAAGAATTTACAGAGCGTGTCAAAGAGGCAGCACTTGGTCAAAATGTATTGACTGCGGTTTCTCCAGGTCAACTGTTGGTGAAAATCACCCATGACGAGTTGAAAGACTTGATGGGTGGCGAGCACACGGATATCCAATACCAAGGCAATCCTGGAATTATATTGATGAGTGGTCTTCAGGGTTCAGGTAAAACTACCTTCTCTGGAAAATTGGCCCATTACCTCAAAACAAAAAAAGGTAAAAATCCACTTTTGGTTGCTTGCGATATATACCGACCTGCGGCGATTGACCAGTTGCATGTGGTGGGTGAAGGAATTGGTGTTGAGGTATTCAGCGACAGGGGTAACAACAACGCAGTAGACATTGCAGAGAAAGCCATCGCTTATGCCAAGCAAAAAGGATTCAACGTAGTCATCGTCGATACTGCCGGTCGCTTGGCAGTGGACGAGGAGATGATGCAAGAAATTGAGCGTGTCAAAGCCGCATTGAAGCCAACAGAGACCTTGTTTGTCGTGGATTCCATGACTGGTCAAGATGCTATCAACACAGCCAAAACTTTCCATGATCGATTGGCATTTGATGGTGTCGTATTGACCAAGCTAGACGGTGACACACGAGGTGGAGCGGCTTTGAGCATTCGTGCAGAAGTTTCCAAACCCATTAAATTCATTGGTACTGGTGAGAAAATGGACGCATTGGATGTGTTCTATCCCGAACGTATGGCCAGTAGAATCTTGGGCATGGGTGACGTGGTCTCATTGGTTGAACGTGCACAGGAACAATTTGATGAAGAGCAAGCCAAGAAATTAGAAAAGCGCATCAAGAAAGATCAATTTGATTTCAACGATTTCTTGGAACAGATTGGTCAAATCAAAAAAATGGGTAGCATGAAGGATCTTTTGGGCATGGTACCAGGTATGTCCAAATTAAAGGATGTTGACATCAATGAGGATGCCTTCAAACACATAGAGGCCATCATCCAATCCATGACGCCACTAGAGAGACAGCAACCCAGTGTTATCAACCCAACCAGAAAAACACGCATCGCAAACGGTTCAGGAAGATCCGTTGATGAGGTGAATAAATTGATCAAGCAGTTTGATCAAATGAAAACGATGATGAAGATGATGACCAACAAAACCCAAATGGCCCAGATGATGAAGCAAATGGGCGGTATGCGTGGTAAAATGTAAAACAACTTCACAAGATGAATTTCGCCAACACCCAAAACATATACCACGGTAAGGTCAGAGATGTTTACACCATGCCCAATGATCTATTGGTGATGGTGGCTTCCAACAGAATCAGTGCATTTGATGTCATCCTGCCAAGACCCATTCCCAATAAAGGTCAAGTCCTGAATCAAATTGCAGAAAAAATGTTGGATGCAACATCTGATATCTGTCCCAATTGGAAACTAGCTTCGCCACATCCTTACGTTACCATTGGCAAAAATTGCATTCCCTTCAAAGTGGAAATGGTCGTTCGTGGATACCTCACCGGTCACGCTTGGAGAACTTATCAAAGTGGATTGAGAACTCTTTGCGGCGTAACCCTACCGGAAGGCATGAATGAAAATGATGCCTTTCCGCATCCCATTATCACTCCCACTACCAAGGCGTCGGAAGGTCATGATGAAGACATATCACGAGCGCAAATCATAGCGCAAGGAATTGTCAGCGAGGATCATTATCTTGAATTGGAAAGATACACCCTAGCGCTCTATCAGAGAGGCGTTGAAATTGCCGCAAAACAAGGTTTGATTTTAGTAGACACCAAATATGAATTTGGCTTATCTAACAACGTGATTACTTTGATGGATGAAATTCACACACCAGATTCTTCTCGTTATTTCTACGCAGACGGTTATCACGAAAGACAACAAAACAAGTTGCCTCAAAAACAGTTGAGCAAAGAGTTTGTGAGAGAGTGGCTCATTGCCAACGACTTTATGGGCAAAGAAGGACAAGAGGTTCCAACCATGACCGATGAATGGATTTCCACCATCCGTGATCGCTACATCGAATTGTTTGAAACGATAACAGGAGGCGATTTCCAGCCCGTCAACTTTGATGAAACGGAAATTGAAAGAACCGTGAATCAATGGCTATCCGTTGGCCTAGATTCCAAATAAGATTTCAATTGTTCCAAATTCTCATTGTTCCAATCATCCCAATGATGGGCATTTCCCGTTAGCCAAATGGCCCCGCGGAAATACCATGGAATTTCACCTTGCTTGAGTGTACAACTCACTACTGCAAATCCTTTTTCATCCTCCGACAAAAGAAACTCAATCTCAGCGTCCGGTTCCTGAATCTCACTTACAGACCGCTGAATTTGGATCATCTCTACCGAATCCAAAGACGCATATATGGCCTTAATCTCCATGGATTGAGACATCCCGTTGTGGTAAAAAACAACACCATGCTTGGCCATCATAGGCTCACCTATTATCTTAAACTGTGCAGAATCGCCCAAATCCCAATCCTTGAACCACATCTTCCACTCATTAAAATCAGACAAGGCCCAAGCCAATTTCTGATTACTGCACCTGATTTTGATGCTTTGTGTTGACTCATATCTGTCCGGCCCAAGAAAACACAATGCTGCATACACCATCAAAAACATGATGATGACCCAGGCGTATGTTTTCTTCAATGAACTCATAATCTTTCAATCAATGTTTGATACAGCAGTGTAAGCGCAGGTTCAGCCAGTTTGGCGGTTTGAATAATTTCTTCTATAGATACAGGACTTAATTTCTTTGGATCACATTCATCGGTTAAAACCGAAATACAACAACAAGGCAATCCCATGTGGTTGCAGGCAATTACCTCAGGAACTGTGCTCATTCCCACTGCATCACCCCCTATCATTCTCAAAAAACGGTATTCTGCCCTGGTCTCCAAATTGGGTCCTGGCACAGAAACATAAACCCCTTCTTGGATGGAAATGCCCTTCTCAGCCGCAATGTCTTTAATCAAGCCGTTCAAATGATAAGCGTATGGTTGTGACATGTCAGGGAATCGGGGACCCAATTCTTCCGCATTCTCACCGCGCAGTGGATTCTCTGTCTGCAGATTGATGTGATCATCAATGAGCATCAAATTTCCTTTTTTAAAGTCGGGATTCAAAGCCCCGGCAGCATTGCTCAGCAACATGTACTTTACGCCCAACATTTTCATTACACGCACAGGGTGAACCACCTGTTGCATGGAGTATCCTTCATAATGGTGAAATCGTCCTTGGCATGCCAACACTTTCTTTCCACCCAAAGTGCCATAAATTAATTTTCCAAAATGGAACTCAACCGTTGCAATGGGGAAATGAGGTATCACACTGTAATGGAATTCCTTCTCCACCTCAATATGCTGGGCCAAACCATGCAATCCTGTTCCTAGGATAATACCTACTTCAGCTGAATCAATCCCTCTTGCCTTCAACCATTCTACACTTTCTAAAATCTCTTCCATGGTGTTAATTTACACAATTTAAGTAAAGTTGATAAATCTCTGTGAAAATAGCAACATAAAAAATCTATTTTTGTTTCATGCGTATTTATCACATTCTTTTATTGGCCATCTTCAGTTTGGCATTGAACAACCAATCTCAAGGTCAAAAAAAAATTGGAGAGAATGCGGTTCAAATTACCGGAGCATGTTTGGTTAGCGACTCTCTCTATCCCGCGCCGTATGTGAGCATTTTCAGAAACAGGGATCACCGTGGTACATATTCCAATCGCGATGGATATTTTACCATTCCAGCTTTAGAAGGAGATACGCTCACCTTTTTCTGCACTGGTCTGAAGGCTTCCATCTTTGTAGTACCTGTCACCGATGAGCACCAAATGCAGGTGGTACAGGTTATGGAAATTGAAGCCATCGAACTATCACCACTTTATATCTTGCCCTACCCCGCGCCACATGAATTGAAAAGAGAGATTTTGGCATTGGATCTTCCAGGAGATGGTCACCAATTGTTCAAAAGAGATGAGGTCTCCTTGGCCTCATTTGATGGGATGAACGATTTCTCAAGCATGGCCTATGAAAACGCTTCCACCATACTCACAGCCCGTTATAGCAATGGATTTGTATCTGGCGGTAATATTCTTTCCAACGATGCCTGGAGATCCTTTATCGGAGGCTTCAGACCGAAACGAAAAAATTGATATAATAAATTTCATTATTTCCGTTACTAATCGGTTCCCGAATTAAATTTAGAGCGTGAAGTATTTTATTGGTTTCTTCTTTTTCTTAATGTCACTGACCAATTGGTCGCAAAATGCCACCTTGAAAGGTATTGTGGTCAATACTTCTGGAGAGGGCATTCCTGGTGTTACCCTCATCCAAAAAGACAACTTAAAAAATGGAACTGTGACGGATGCTTATGGCAAGTTCACCCTTTTTATTCCTGCTGAATTGGACATCACTGTTTCTGTTAAAGGCATTGGCAGCGAACCCAAGGAGACCATTTTCAATCTGCGCTCAGGTGAAATCAAAGAAGTTGAGATCATGTATGACGGCTCTGTCATGAACAAAGGACTTGAGGTCGTTGACAAACGAAATCAGGAAAATCAAATCATCACCATCTCCACCAAGCTGCCCACCAAGCTACCCACTATCAATCAAGGCATCGAAGCCTACTTGATTCAAGCTCCTGTAAACTTCCCATCTGAGTTGAGTTCTAGTTTCAATGTGCGAGGTGGAAGCTTTGATGAAAATCTTATTTATGTCAATGATATTCAAGTGTACCGTCCTTTTTTGGTGCGCGCAGGTCAGCAAGAAGGTCTGAGTTTTCCCAATCCCGATATGGTGCGCAAAGTGGAATTCAGCGCTGGTGGTTTTCAAGCCAAATTTGGTGACAAGATGAGCTCTGTGTTGGACATTCAATATGCTCGACCCGATTCTTTCTCCGGCAACTTTCAAATTGGCCTTTTGGGCGGGCAGTTGCAATTGATGGACATTTCTAAAAATAAAAAATGGACCTACAACACTGGATTTAGATACCGTGATTATTCCTACATCCTCAACAGCATGGATGTCTCTGGCGACTACCAGCCCCGTTTTATGGATTGGCAGAACTATATTACCTGGCGTCCAATGGGCAATTATGGCCCGTTAGAATTCAGTTGGCTCACCAATTTATCTTCCAATCAATACCAATTTCAACCAGCGACACGTCAAACAGACGCCGGTAACATCAATGAGGCCATTCGACTTACCGTATATTTTGAAGGACAAGAAAAAACACAATTCCGTACTTCCTTCAATGCGTTTAGCGCGAGATACAATCCCAGTGAGTCTTCACAAATCCGTCTAACATTGAGCGCCTTTCAAACGGCAGAGTCCGAACATTTTGACATTTTAGGCGCCTATCGCTTGGACGAATTGGATCGTGATTTGGGCTCTGATGAGTTTGGGGAAGTACTCCGAAACAGAGGTGTTGGAGCCTTTCTCAATCACGGAAGAAACGATCTGAATGCGCAAGTTTACCAAGCTGCTTTGAAAGGATTCAAAGAGTGGGAAAAAGAAAGGCACTTGCTCCATTGGGGAATGGATGCTTCGACTGAATTCATAGAGGACCAACTCAATGAATGGACGATGATTGATAGTGCTGGTTATGCAGCCAGCCGACCCAATGACAGTATTGGCTATACCAATCCTGACCTTCAAAATCAACAGTTCATTGCTTTTCAGGATCGAATCAAATCATTCAATTCCGTTCGCTCTCAGCGCTACTCAGCCTACATTCAGGACAGTTGGCGCCACGAATGGGGAGATGGAGACGCCTTCTCCATCACGGCAGGGCTGCGCGGAAACCATTGGAGTTTTTCTAATCAAACGGTTGGTGGTCCCAGAATGAATTTGTCTTATACGCCAACATGGTTGGGGACCAGGAAAAATGGAGAAGACCAAGACACCGTCCGAAAAGACATGGTCATTACAGCTGCTTGGGGATACTATTATCAACCACCTTTTTACCGTGAAATGCGTAATTTCCAGGGTGCAGTGAATCCGGAAATAAGAGCTCAAAAAAGTATCCATTATATCCTCGGGACCAACTTCGTTTTTCGCTCATGGAAACGTCCCTTCAAATTCACCGGTGAATTATATTACAAAAAATTTGAACAATTGATTCCCTATGAAATCGAAAATGTTCGTCAACGGTATTACGCCACCAACAATGCTATTGGCTATGCCTACGGTGCAGATGCGATGGTCAACGGGGAATTCATTCCTGGCGTGCAGTCTTGGATCAGAGCCTCCTACTTGAAAACAGAGGAGGACATTCTAAATGATTACTACTATATCAATTTAAACGAAAACGGTGACACTATCTACAATGGGTTTACAATAGATAATGTAATTGATACTTCAATACTTCAAACACCTGGATACATCCCAAGACCGACGGACCAGCGTTTCAGCTTCTCCCTGTTGTTCATGGATGAAATGCCACGCAATCCCAAGTACAAAGCAACGGTAAATATGTTTTTCTCTACCGGTGTTCCCTATGGTCCTCCAGGCGGAGAGCGCTATCTGGATGTTTTGCGCACCCGATCCTACTTCAGAACAGACATCGGTTTCTCACGAGATTTGTTCACCACCAAAAAGAAAAATGGCTCCGCTCGTTTTATCAAAAGCGGAACCATTTCCTTGGAAGTATTCAATTTATTGGGTGTGAATAACATCATCAATCACCAGTGGATAGAGGATGTGAATGGCAGAATGTATGGCATTCCCACTTACCTCACTGGACGCAGAATCAACCTGCGTTGGGCCATGAGTTTTTAGGGCAATACCACTAGATTGTACACTTTTTCATCCGACTCATTTCCCGATTGGTCAATGGCCATGACTGAAAACCCAAACAAACAAGCGCCAAAATAACAGCGGTTCAGAGATGAAATAACGGCGTTCTTTTCGCGTCTCAATGGCAACTTGTTTTGGGATTAATACTTATCTTCGCCAAAAATTCAAAGTATGCAATTTGACGTTATTGTATTGGGAAGTGGTCCTGGTGGTTATGTAACCGCCATTCGTGCCAGCCAATTGGGATTAAAGACAGCTATCATCGAGCGCGAAGCGCTTGGAGGAATCTGTTTGAATTGGGGTTGTATCCCTACCAAAGCACTTTTAAAAAGTGCCAATGTGTTTGAATATATCCAACATGCCAATGATTATGGCATTCAAGTATCTGATGCCAAACATGATTTTGATGCTGTTGTGAAAAGAAGTCGTGGCGTTGCTGAAGGCATGAGCAAGGGTGTTCAATTTTTGATGAAAAAGAATAAGATTGAAGTCATCATGGGCACCGGAAAAGTAATGGCCGGAAAGAAAGTTCAAGTTACCACCGCTGATGGTAAAGTTTCTGAAATCTCCGCCAACAACATCATCATTGCAACAGGAGGAAGATCCAGGGAGTTGCCCAATTTAAAACAAGACGGCAAAAAAATCATCGGATACCGCGAAGCAATGACATTGCCTGAGCAACCCAAGAGTATGGTGATTGTTGGTAGCGGAGCAATTGGAGTTGAGTTCGCTTATTTCTACAATACCATGGGTACCAAAGTAACCATCGTTGAGTACATGCCCAACATTGTCCCCGTAGAAGATGAAGATGTTTCTAAAGCTTTGTCTAAGACTTTTAAATCAAAAGGAATTGACATATTAAACAACGCCGAAGTTACAGGAGTTGATACAGCTGGAAAAGGGTGTAAAGTAAAAGTGAAGACAGCAGATGGAGAGCAAATCATTGAAGCGGATATCGTTTTGAGCGCTGTTGGTGTTGTTGCCAATATTGAGAACATCGGTCTTGAGCAGGTTGGTATCGTAACAGATAAAGGTAAAATTGTTGTAGACAAATTTTACCAAACCAACATTCCTGGTTACTACGCCATCGGAGATTGTGTACCTGGTCAATCCCTGGCCCACGTCGCTTCAGCTGAAGGAATTATTTGTGTAGAAAAAATTGCAGGACACCACCCTGAAGCTTTGGATTACAACAACATTCCTGGCTGTACCTATTGCAGTCCTGAGATTGCCAGTGTTGGCTATACAGAAAAAGCAGCCAAAGCAGCTGGATATGAATTGAAAATTGGAAAATTCCCTTTCAGTGCATCCGGAAAAGCTTCTGCTGGTGGAACCAAAGATGGATTTATCAAATTGATTTTTGATGCCAAATACGGCGAATTGTTGGGCGCTCATTTGATTGGTGCCAATGTTACTGAAATGATTGCAGAATGTGTTGCTCTTCGCAAATTAGAAGCAACAGGAGAAGCCATCATTAAAACAGTTCATCCGCATCCAACAATGAGCGAAGCCATCATGGAAGCGGCAGCTGCAGCTTACGGCGAGGTCATCCACTTGTAATATAAGACAATGGAACAATCACTCATACTCAATGGTCAGCAAGTAGAGCAGAAATTATTGCGCATGTCGCAAGAATTGATTGAACTGCATTACGGAACCCAACATGAAGTGATTTTTATCGGAATTAAAGAAATGGGGTTTGAGATTGCTCAAACCCTGTTTCATTTTTTCAAATCCAATACAGACATTCCCTGTCGACTGGAAAGTATTCAGTTCGAAAAAAGGAAATCCAAAGCCAATTTTCAGTTCAGCGGCAGCACCCAACAATTGAAAAAGAAATCCATCGTTGTTGTTGATGACGTCATCAACTCGGGCTTAACCTTGCTTCATGCTACCCATTTCATTTTGGAAGCTGAACCCAGCAGAATCTCTGTGGCTACATTGGTGAATAGAGAACACCGCACTTTCCCCATTTTTGTCAATGTTGTTGGGTTAACCCTTTCCACCAACTTAAAAGAGCACGTCAGCGTTGTTAAAAAAGACAACCAATTTGAAGCCTACCTCGGCAACAAAATAAGTTAGATCCATCGGTTCTTCTTAAACCATCTCAACTGCAAAAGTGTTAAGATGGCCATTACTCCCCATGTGAGATAATATCCATTGGTCCATTTTAATTCTGGCATGTTCTCAAAGTTCATCCCATAGACACCAACGATGAATGTCATAGGGACAAATATGGTTGTAATGATGGTCAACAATCGCATCACCTGATTGGTCTTGTCTGAAGACATGGCATGATACAGATCCAAACTATTGGAAACAATTTCCCTTTGAAATTGAATTTGATCACCTACAAACAGCATGTGGTCGTGTAGATCAATAAAATATTTCCGAATGCCTGTTTCTTTGTCCTTGCTCAACAAACTAGTAATCTCTTTGGTGGGATCTGTCGCCAACTTGAAATCAAACAACTCTCTTCTGATTTTGAGCAAGGCTTTCAATTGATGCTGTTGAATTTGTTTGGTCAGCATGCTCTCGATGAGCTCAATGCGCTTGGCCAAATTTTCGGTAGCCAACAAATAATCATCCACCAGCGTATCCAACATCAAATAGGCCAAGTAAAAACTATTGGATTGACGAATCTTCCCAATACCAGCCTCCAATTTCTGACGCAAAGCATGAAACGAATCTCCATTCTGTTCTTGAAATCCAATAACCACATTATTCATGATTAAAATAGAAAACTGTTCGAGGACAAGCGGCAAATCAGGCTTGATATCCAATGCCTTCATGCAAGCAAAATGGTAATACTCATTCACTTCCAACTTGGGCCTTGAGCGTGTGTTCATGATGTCCTCCAGCGTCAATTGATCAATATTGAAAAAACGACCGATAGCAGAAATCAATTGGGGTTCATGGATACCATCGATTGTAATCCATGCCTTTTCCTTTTTCAATTGAAAATGATTCCAATTGAAAGACAAATCCAGTTGTTCTTTAATGCAACCCGTTTCATCATAGTGATATACCATAATTCCAGGTGTCTGATGCCGCTCAGAGCCAATGTAAACAAGCGACCCTGGGTCCAATCCACGTTTTGAAGTCGTATTCATGAGCCACGAAGATAATCAACCCCAATTCTTGCCCATTTTTTTCAATTGTAAATTTCAAAATACCCTATTTTCGCTTTACCTAATTTTGACATGAAAACAAAGTACATTGACTTTGTTGAACAACAGTTCAACTGGCCGCAAGAAGAATTTCGTCTGGAAAACGAACAACTTGAATTTCACAACATTCCGCTCATGGAGTTGGTGAAAAAATATGGCACTCCATTAAAGTTTACTTATCTGCCTAAAATATCAGACAATATTCAGCGTGCCAAGAAGTGGTTCAATAATGCACGAACCGAACTGAATTATGAAGGTGAGTATCATTATTGTTACTGTACCAAAAGTTCGCACTTCCGTCATGTCCTAGAGGAGGTGTTAAAAAACAACGTTCATCTGGAAACGTCTTCTGCCTATGATATTGATTTGATCAAGCGATTGGCCACAATGAAAAAATTACAGAAGACCCAGTGGATCATTTGCAACGGTTTCAAAAAGGAAGAATACGTTGATCGTATTTTGGACTTGAGGGCTGATGGTTATGAAAACATCATGCCTGTCATTGACAACAGCTATGAATTAGAAAAATTCAAGCAACGCTCTGAAGTACCGCTAAAAGTGGGAATTCGGATTGCCTCTGAGGAAGAACCCAAGTTTGAGTTTTACACCTCTCGTTTGGGTATTGGGTACAAATATGTCAAAAAGTTCTATCAAAAATATCTGGCTGATGATGAAAAGTTGGAATTGAAAATGCTTCACTTTTTCATCAACAGCGGAATAAAGGACACGGCCTATTATTGGAATGAATTAAACAAATGTCTCAAGGTATATTGTGAGCTTAAGCAAGTTTGCCCTTCATTGGACAGTTTGAATATTGGCGGAGGGTTTCCCATCAAAACCTCATTGGCCTTTGAATTTGATTACCAATACATGGTAACCGAGATTCTCAATCAAGTCAAACAAGCCTGCGAATACGCTGAAATTCCAGTACCACATATCTACACAGAGTTTGGTTCATTTACTGTTGGAGAATCCGGAGGAGCGCTGTTCAAAATCCTACACCAAAAGGATCAAAACGACCGTGAAAAATGGAACATGATTGATTCGTCTTTTATGACAACTTTGCCAGACACATGGGCCATCAATCGTCGTTTTATCATGCTCCCTTTGAACAATTGGAAAGAAAATTATGAGCGTGTTTTCCTAGGCGGATTGACTTGCGACAGCGATGACTATTACAATTCTGAGCAGCATGTCAATGCGATATACATGCCCAAATTTTATCCCGATCAAGATCAGTACATCGGCTTCTTCAATACCGGTGCCTATCAAGAAACCTTGGGAGGGTTTGGCGGTATACACCATTGCTTGGTTCCATCTCCAAGACATATTTTAATTGAGAAAGACGCAAAAGGAAAATTAAAATACCGTGAATTCAGCCATGAGCAAAGGCCAAAAGAGGTATTGGAAATTTTAGGATACTACGATTGATGCAACGAAATCATTTTTTCAAATTGGTGCTCTATGTATTGAGTCTGGGCATATTGTTGCTCCTGAAGCCCGCCTACACTCAAATCACAGGATACATACACATACCTAAACTTTTTGAACACACCCTTTTCAGGGTAATGGTTGGTTTCCTTATTGTAGAGGCCAGTAAGCAAGTCATCTTGCTCACCTACAAGCCCGACGATCCCAAAAGAAAAAAAGACAACTTTACCATTGGTATCAATCACATTTCCAAAATCATTTATGGCGTGCTCGTGACTGCCATTGTTATGTCATTGTTGAACATCTCCATCAAAGAAGCCCTCACTACCCTATCCTTATTGGCAGCCGCATTGGTGGTCATGACCAAAGATTACATTGCCAATGTCATCAATGGGATGTACATCACCTTCACCAAATTGGTCAACATTGGAGACCACGTGGCCATTGGGAATTCGAGAGGCAAAATTTTGGACATCACCCTAACCAATGTTCATTTGCTCAGTGAAGATGATGACATTATTTATATACCCAACAACAAAGTATTCAGTGAGGAAATCATCAACTACACCCGCAGGGACTTAAAAAAATCATACATCGATTTTCAAATCAATCCATATGTGATTTCAGATATATCCGAACTGGAAAAAATACTTTGGAATGAAATCTCCTTGCTACATGTCGAGATTATTGATGGAAGCTTTTCTGTAAAAACCGTTCTTATAAAGGTAGACGCAATAGATTGCAAGGTCCATTACATCCTTAAAGACCCCTTGAATAGGGAGGTAGATAATCAAATCAAACGCATATTAAAAAGAAAAATAGTGACCTTAATCAATCCTCGATAAACCACATTTTTCATTGCACATTTTTTTTTTGAAAATTCATCAAAGTTTTTTTTGAGTTTACCCGAACGTGTCCATATTTGCGCAGAAATTCAAATGTCAAAATCAAAAACGAAATGAGTAAATTCACCAGCATCCGAGACTTCATGGAATCACAGTATTTGCACTTCAATGCAGCTACTGTAGTGGATGCAGCCAAGGGCTATGAAACGCACCTTACTGAAGGCGGAAAAATGATGATCACCCTTGCAGGAGCTATGTCCACCGCTGAGTTGGGCATCAGTTTGGCAGAGATGATTCGTCAAGGCAAGGTGGATATCATTTCATGTACTGGTGCCAATTTGGAAGAAGACCTCATGAATTTGGTGGCGCATGACCATTACCGCAGGGTTCCAAACTACCGTGACCTTACTCCTCAAGATGAGTGGGATTTATTGGAGCAAGGTTTGAATCGCGTAACGGATACTTGTATTCCTGAAGAAGAAGCATTTAGAAGATTGCAAAAGCATGTACATGCATTGTGGAAAAATGCCGATGAAAAAGGTGAGCGTTTTTTCCCTCATGAATTCATGTACAAGATGATACTTAGTGGTGTTTTAGAACAATATTACCAAATTGATCCCAAGAACTCTTGGATGATTGCCGCCGCAGAACGCAATCTTCCTATTATTGTTCCAGGATGGGAAGACAGTACCATGGGAAATATTTTTGCCAGTTATTGCATCAAAGGCGAACTCAAACCCACCACCATGAAAAGTGGCATTGAATACATGATGTGGTTGGCCAATTGGTACACCCAGAATTGTGCTGGTAAAGGAATTGGATTTTTTCAAATTGGTGGTGGTATCGCAGGTGACTTCCCCATTTGCGTCGTTCCGATGTTGTACCAAGACATGGAAATGCATGACGTTCCTTTCTGGTCTTACTTCTGCCAAATTTCAGATAGCACCACGAGCTATGGCTCATACTCAGGAGCTGTTCCAAATGAAAAAATCACTTGGGGAAAACTGGACATCAACACCCCTAAATTTGTCATTGAAAGCGATGCAACCATTGTGGCTCCGTTGATCTTTGCCTGGTTATTAAATCAATAAATTAAGTTTGTTAGAATAGCGATATGAAGCGTATTATCAAAGATTACAAGAACATTTCACAAGAACATGCTGATTTGATTGCTGAGTCTTATCCCAATGGTTTTGAAAATGAGAATTTGGTTTCTTTTACAACTCCAAAAGGTGAATTTATCAAAGCACTAGAAATCAGAACTGAAGACACCATTTACTTGTTTAAAATAGACAAGAATATGGAAGTTGCTGGAGATGATGAAGGCAATGATACCGCGGGGATGCCAGTCGGAGATTTCGACAACTTCAAGGGAGATTCCGATTCTGATGACGACGACGATGATGACGATGATGACAATGCCGACAACAATGACGATGACGGAGATGACGACAGAGAAGATGATTAAGTTTCAAAAGGCTGTTAACAACAGCCTTTTTTTATTGCTGACAAACAACCCATTTGAATAAATATAGTCTTACTTAAAAAAAATTTTATGCCCAAGTTTCTTCTCATCATCATCGCCTTGTTTCCTTTGACCTTGTCTGCGCAAGACAATTGTGTTGACTCTAGTCTAATCAACCCTGAAACCCTTTGCCCCATGATATGGATGCCCGTCTGCGGATGTGATGGCAATACGTACAGCAATGATTGCGAAGCGCTAAATATTGGCGGGGTAACCGCGTGGTCTGATGGAGAATGTCAAGGAGGAACAGGTTGTATTGACCCGTCATTGATTGACATCAACATGGGATGTCTAACAGTCTGGATGCCCGTGTGCGGTTGTGATGGTAATACTTACGGCAATGATTGTGAAGCCACCTATTATGGTGGAGTAACTTCATGGACCGATGGAGAATGTCCGGTTGTGGATACCATTGAGTGCATGATTCTTCCCGCGAACGTAGATTTCGGACTTTGTGCAATGGCACTGGGTGTCGCTATGACGGACAGCGGATGCGTCTTTATTTCTGGCTGCAGTTCTATGGGTAGCGACGGTTTTGATTACGCTGGATATTTCTACAATAGTGAATGGGAATGTAATTCTGCTTGCTTAGAGGATACGGTTGTCACATTGCCCTGCGTTGTGGATAGCTTATTTAATTTTGCTGTAGACTGCATTGGCGATTATATCCCGGTTTGTGGTTGCGATGAAGTAACCTACTTGAACGAATGCGTTGCCGTCAACTACCATGGTATTTCGAGTTACATGCCTGGTCCTTGCCATGCCTTTTGCAATCCAATTCCAACAGGAATAACTTTTGGTGAATGTGACATGGTATTGGGAATCGTAGCCACTGATTCAGGTTGCTTTACCTTAAGTGGCTGCAGCAGCATAGGAAGCGATGGATTGGATTATGCAGGATACTTTTATGACTTGATGCAAGAATGTGAAACTGCTTGTGGAGGAGCATCTATTGGATCCATTGAACAAAATTTAGTTTACCCCAATCCTACCAAAGACTTTATTCAGCTTGACAGAAACTACCAATCTATTCAAGTGGTTAACCCACTGGGACAGGTGGTTTTAAAAGACAACAACACAAAGTTGATCAACTTATCTGCCCTACCTGCAGGCATTTACCACCTTGGACTGCGAAATGACTCAATTGAGAAATTTGTCAAAGTAATCAAAGAAAACTAGTAGGCTTTTTCCTCACCCATGAGCATATTCCAGATTGTTTTAATAACAATCCTTATGTCCAAGGTAAGAGACCAATTTTCCACATACCAAATGTCCGCTTCTACGCGTTGTTCCATTTGAATCAATTCCTTGGTCTCTCCTCTAAGACCATTGACCTGAGCCCAACCTGTAATACCCGGCTTAGCCAAGTGGCGAACCAAAAATTTACTGACCCTCTGGCTATACTCTTCCGTATGCTTGAGCATATGCGGTCTTGGGCCAACGACAGACATCTCACCCTTCAGTACATTCCAAAATTGGGGTAGCTCATCCAAATTGGAACGCCGCAAAAAACCGCCAATTTTGGTAAGCCGAGGATCATCCTTTGTGGCTTGCAAAGCATCCGCTTCGTCATTCACACGCATAGTCCTAAACTTATAACACAAAAAAGAACGACCATCCTCACCTGTGCGTAACTGCTTAAAAAAAATAGGCCCCTTCGAACCAAATTTAATCAAGATCAACAAAATGGGCAACAAAATGGGCATTAATGACAACAAAACCAACATTGAAAATACAACATCAAACGACCTTTTCAATGCGCGATTAATAGGACGTTGTAATGGCTCACTGCGTAGACTAACCAAAGGCATCAATCGAAACATATCGATAATGGGCTTCCTTCCCAATAGTGTTGATCCAAAATAAGGAATGAATTTCACACGGATCAAATTGTTCTCGCAATACTGAACAATGTCCTTTAACAATGGATGCTCCAAAGGTGTCAATTGCCAATACACCTCATGCACGTCATTGTTCACCAAATAATCCTTTAAACCCGCTAAGAATCCCAAGTCAGTGCAGCCTAGATGAACCATTCTTTGTCTTCCAGCAGGATCATCTTCACTAAAAAAACCCAATACCCTAAAACCCAATGTGATATCATCACGCATCGTTTTAAACAAATACTGCACAGAATTGTCATCACCCACAAGCACTACTCTTCTGAAGTTGTAACCCTTGGAGCGATACCAAGAAAAGAAAGTCTGAAAAATCCAACGAAAAAAAATAAAGAATACAAAGCTGGTTACGATATAATACAAAACCCAAAGACGAGCAATGGTATCTAAATTAAGCGTGAATAAAAACAAAAAAACAGTAGCTGAATAAATGAAATGATACCCTGTTAATTTTCTCAACATTTCTTCAAATGACTCACCGCGCAAAAAAGTATAAGCCTTGTGATAAAAAGCGATGACTACCCAAATAAAATTGACTAAAAACCAAAGTTCTGAGTCTTGCTCACCTGGCCACCAATTGACATTTCCAAACCGAAAAAAATGAGAAAGAAAAAAAACAACATTCACCACTACCAAATCTGCAGCAACACCTATTAAAGGCAGATACTTTGAATATCCAAATTTAGCTCCACTCATCTCGGGCAAAGATGAGGAAAGTTTTTATCAATTCAAAAAGGACTGCGGGATATCAAGTCCTGAACAATGCGCTCAGCTGACTGCCCATCCCAAAGTTTGGGAATACTTGAACTTTTCCAATTGCCCTGTAGCAATTCTCTGAGGTGTTTGGATAGCATGTTAAAATCATCACCAATGAGAACATTGGTTCCAACAGAGCAAGTCTCTGGTCTTTCAGTTGTCGATCGCAAAGTCATACAAGGCACACCCAAATAGGTTGCCTCTTCTGTTATACCTCCAGAATCCGTTATGACTCCTTTGGCATTTTTCAATAAATACATGAACTCGAGATATCCCAATGGATCTACCAATCGGATATTCTTGGGGACGTTAATCCCGGCCAATTGCATGTTCTTTTGCGTTCTTGGGTGGACTGGAAATATCACAGGCCATGACTCAGTTTCCCGCGCAATCACATCTATTTTTTGTTGAAACAAAATGGGATTATCCACATTGGAGGGCCTATGCAGGGTTAGCAACAAATAGTTTTGATGAGACAAAGATTCCTCATTCCAAAATATGGGTGGAACCAATCGATCCAAATTTTCCACCAATGTGTCTACCATTGTATTGCCCACAAAAACTATTTTGTCATCATCCACCCCTTCCATAACCAATTGTCTTGACGCCTCTTCTGTTGTTGTATAATACAAATCGCAAATGCTGTCGACAACTATTCTATTTACTTCTTCTGGCATAGAACGGTCATAGGAACGAATACCAGCTTCAACGTGTGCCACTTTGATGTTCAATTTCACTGCAGCCAAAGTGCAAGCCATTGTAGACGTTACATCACCTACCACAATGACGCAATCAGGGTGATTGGACAAAAGTTCTTGTTCAAACTTGGCCATAATAGCGGCTGTTTGTTCGGCTTGTGTCCCACCTCCCGCCTCCAAATTGCCATGAGGCGCCGGAATATTCAATTGCTCAAAAAAAGCACCAGACATGATTGCGTCATAATGCTGTCCAGTGTGAATCAGTCGAAAATGGATATCCACGCCCGCGTCTTGCTGCCGTTGAATGGCATGAATGATGGGCGCAACCTTCATGAAATTGGGGCGGGCACCGGCAACGATTGTGAGTTTCATTCTTATGATGACTAACTAATATTTATTGATACAAAAATGAACCGAAATCACGAATAATAAAATCACGATGTATGAAAGCTTAAAATTTCACCAAACAAATTACCGCTTTATACTCACATAAACAATCTACACAGCCCTCCTTAAAACCAAAAATGGATAGTGTTACTGAAAAAACATTTTTAATCACGGTAATTGCTACAAATCTGAACAAACTATAGTTGCACTTTGCTGGCTTTAACCATGCAAAGACTTGAGCATCGCATCTTCGAATAATCTCAAATATTCAATTGCAATCTTCTCCCAACCAAAATTAAGGGCAACTTGCTGACGGTTGCCATTTTGAATTTCCAACCGTCTTTCTTCAGAAATTCCAAATGACATTATTTCAGACACTTCTTCTGGATTCTCAAAATAAATTCCATTCCCTTGAAGAATAGAACGATTAAAAACATTACGATGAGCGCAAACAACAGAACCACATGCCATAGCTTCAAGCAAAGATGGATTGGTTCCACCTACTGTATGCCCATGAAAATACAAATGACAATAGATGCGCAATTGATTAATGACCTGAGAATCATAGATTCCTCCGAGAAATCGAATTCCATTGGAAGACTGATATTTTCTTTTCAGGTATTCGCCATACTTGGTGAGATGATTTCCAACAATTAAAATAGGGCGGCGATCGCCAGACAATACATAGCCGTCCAAGATGATCTCTATGCTATTCTCTGGTTCAAGTCTTGCAATCACCAGATTATAGTTAAACTTAGAAACTACATAGTCCATCAAACTATTACTACTTTCATCCACACAAACTTCTGCTCCGTAGGCAATATACTTTGATTGAGCATTATAGGATTTGGTCAGATAGTCCTGAATTCCGATAGAATCTGCCACCAGCACATCAGATCCCTCGATTGCCCATTTTTCAGCCCTTTTAAGGAACTTCTGAACGATGGGACTGTACTTTGATCGTCGCCATTCAAGACCATCCATATTCGTTACAATCAAAGATGTTTTGGGCATCAAAAAAGACCAAATGGATGAGCTGGTATATCCCAACTGCAAAAAAATATCATACTTCCTTTTCCTTGCATCCAAAATACAATTTAAGTCATACACAAATTGACCTACAGTGCCCAACTTCTGCTCAGGATCAAAACAATGTATGATTTCCACTCCCTTGAAATGTGACTCCTGATATGGATGATTGTGCGAATTATAAACGGTCACCTCATGCCCCTTCTGAACCCAAATAACCGCCACTTTCTCCGCAAATTGCTCAAAGCCTCCGTAATGATTGGGAATTCCACGCGTACCAATTATACCAATTCTCATTCTATCAATTCCTTTAACTTCATAAATAACTGACTACTCATTTCTTGGCTGTCATATCGTTTAGCAACTTTGATACTTTCTTGACGCAATGATAAATACTGCGCAATATCAATACTTAATGCTTCTTTCATTATTAAACTCAGTTCAATATAATCACTTTTCTTAAAAAACCAACCATTGACGTGATCAATGAGGTAAGTGCGAAATGCAGGTAAATCCGATGCAATCACCGGAACACCGCAGGATAAAGCCTCTAATCCAATCAATCCTAAACTTTCATTCAATTCACTAGGCAGAACAAAAAAATGCAATTTGCGCAAAACATCTGGTAATTGAGAGTGATCCAACTCACCGTAGAACTGTACATTTTTTTCCAACCCTCTTTTCTTGACCTCTGATTTCATAATCATAAGTTCGGAACCTGTGCCGACGACATGAAGATAAAACTTGCCTTGATGTTGAGAAACAACTTCCTCAGCGGCCCTTATCAATGTCAGCCAACCTTTACCATTTTCAATGCGTGCAGCGTATCCAAAGTGAATCTCGGCATTCAAGTCAATTGGACCTTGGTGTGGCGAAAAAATTTTTAAATCAATGCCTCCCGATGGCGATACAAACATTTTTCGGTTGTTATACTTCTGTGAAAAAATATGGGCAAAATGTTCAGAGGGCAACACCACAAGATTTGAAGACTCAATAGTAGGCTTGATCAATGACCGCAATCCACCTTCCCATCCACTTTCAGATACCAAATCCTCCCCGTGAAAGTTCACCACCAATGGTTTCCTTAAAAACCTTCTTACCAAGACAATCGGTAAAAGTGGATGTGCAGCATAATGGACGTATATTATATCGTATGACCTGAAAAAAAAAGAAAACAATACACGCGCATATAACCATGCGTAATTCAACAATTTCAAAACTCCCCTGCCTGACTTCCCCTTTATAGTGCACAACAGAACTATTGCACCATTCCTCTCCAGGTCTTGAAGAAAATTCCGAACAAAAACCCCAAATGAAGGATGCTTTCTCGAAGGATATAAATTAGAAATGACAAGAACCCTCATTACACATCCCCCATACTTTGAGATACTTTGTACTTTGAAACTACATACACTATGAGCGTAGTATAAATAACTGTGAAAATTCCATTTTGAATTACTGGTTCTGTCACACTCCACAGCACCATTGTGATAGCCAAAACATCCAAAATTCCTTTTCCATTGGCATTGACCCTTGCAGCTAAATATTTGGAAAAATAAATCATTACCAAAATCATTACTACGATACCCACAAATCCATTCTCAGCAAGCAAAGAAAAAAAACCACTGTCATAAACCCCGCTCAACTCCTCTCCTTCATACCAGAAAGACGGAATACTAACCTTTTGATACACCTCTAAGGTATTGTACTTAGACAAAACAGTTCCAAAGGTGGCTGCACCCGTTCCAAACGGAAAATGTGAAACTGCCAATGAGGTCCCATTGTAGATCATTAATCCGCGTATGTAATAGTTATCGTCATCATTATTAGTCATTCTCAAAATATCCAGCTTCGTATCGCTGAAATAGGAACTTTCACCTAGAAACAGATAAACGCCAAAGACAACAAAAAGAGAGACAATGCCAAGCCGGATAATTTTCGTTTTACTTCCCGTACTGAAATTATGATACATCAAGGAGACGATACTCAAAAGGCCCTTGCGTATTGTCAAAGGAAAAGATAGAACAAATTGAAACACGCTGTAGGATAAGTAAAACCTTTTGGTAAGCCTTCCCTTTCTCTTCAGCACAATCCCCATCCATACCACCAATGATACCAATGTTAGAAAGTAGCCCAAATAATGTGTTCCTCCAAACCAACCAGCCATTCTTAAAAAACCATATCTGTACTCGGTCTTCCAACCCAACATGCTATTCCATTCAGACTGCAAAATAATATTTAAGAGTAGACCAATTGAAAACAGGACAATCAAAAGAATCAAATAATTTCTAACAAATCTCCTGGTAGGCTTTACCTGATCATATAAAAGTAAAATCGCCAACGGAACCAACAAAGCCTTCAAGTTTATTAGAGCCTGCCCGAAGGTGAAGACGAACTTTAAATCATAGGGTGAAAAGACAAAATTAACCAATTGAACAATGAAATAAATCAGGATAAGATTTACAAGAGGTCTTCCAAAAACAGTCCTTCTCAGTTTAAAAAAATTATGAAATAAAATCAAAGTCGAAATACACAATAAAACCTCATCGGAAAAATAGGCCCATTTTTGCTGTAAAATTCCTTCATTAAAGGTAACAAGCATCAACAGCATGTACAAATAGAACAACAACTTATTTATGACTTTGACCAACATTAAGACGCTCTTGGAAAAGGGAAAACCCTCATTAAATCCTCAAAATTTTCACGAACATTCGTTCGATCAGCAAATTTCAAAAGTTCATAAACTGACGTTATTGAATCAACACTGAAACATTCAGGATTCCTATCGCTTACACTGTAATAGTCTAGGAACTTGAAATCACCGCCAATCACATCATCCGTCAATCTGATCCAAACATTAGGAATTTGATAGGCATCAGCAACTATCAAACCATGTAATGAGCTAGAAACAATAACATCACAGCTTAAAACATCATCAATAAATGCAAAGATATTCGCATTCTGAATATCAATTATCAGGACATTCTCATCGTTTTTTATTCTGCTAATCCATTCGTGTTCTTTATCTACATAATGCGGAATCACACCCAATTTAAATATCTTCTTGTGTCGCTCAAGTCTGGGATACAATATGGGAATCAATAGAGCCGGATCACCATAAATCTCAGGGCATGCTATACCCTTCTCTATTAGCCTTTGACGCGTTAGCTTTCCTCGAACTGCTCTTACATTTATCAATTCTGATTGAAACTCAATCGATGCTGATATCAAACCACTTCCCCAGATGATGGTTGAACGCTGCGCATGGTCAATAATAGAACCTGCCGCCATCATGTGCTTTCCATGGAAGTAATCGGATTGTACTTTTATCACTTTCTTTCCAGAAAGTTCTGAAACCAACCATAGGTTAAACAAATCACCAAAATTGTTCTTGTGGGGCCTACAATCTAAATAGACCACTCTTTCCCCGTACCATATCCTCAGAAGTAAATAATACAAAGAGTAAAACACCCATTTTAAAAAATCTTTCATATTCACAAAGTCAAATTTACCTTCTTGAAAATATCCAAAACAAACTGACGATAATTGTATACAACAACAATCACCAGCAACATAACAAGTGATTTGATTCTCCAATCATGAAAAAAAGAAAAAAACGAAATTGATGTTAGCACAAATACCCAAACCCAATGCAATAGATTGATTGGAGTTTCAAATGAAGGGAAATTCTGCTTTACCGATATTCTCAGCATTATCCAAAACAATAACTCAGTCAAAACCGTAACGAAAGCAGAAGCCAACACTCCGTATTTAGGTATAAATATAACGTTGAGTACAACATTCACAGCTGCACAAACCCCAGAAACAATCATTTTGTAATAATTGAAATTTGAAGCCGCAAGCAAACCACTGTATGGGGCTGCTTGAAATCTGAATATCATTGCACATGCCAAAATTGCAAGAATTAGACCTGATGATTGAAACTCAGATCCAAAGGTTGACTTAATAATCAACTCAGAAAAAACAACCAAAACACACATTAGAGATAGAGATATAATCAAACTTGCGTTTGATAATCTTCGTAATAAATCCCTGATTTGATCGACTTGATTCTCGTTTAGTAATCGCGCCAATTCCGGATAAAACTGTCTGAATAAAATTTCACTTACAATTAAACCAAAACCAAAAATTTTCATCGCTGCTGAATACTCTCCGATATCTTCTGCATGAACATGATTCATTTTTAATAATATGATATCCAATTGATAAAAGAGAAGATAAGTTAACCCATGAAGTGAATAAGTCCATGATTCTTTCACTATCGCAACTAAAAAGCGGAAGATCTTTCGCAAATCAAACATTTGATAAAAAGCTGCTTTCATGAAGGGTCGATAATAATTCAGCACCAAAAGACCAAATAATTTGCCCATCAACAGAAGCAAAATGGAATAAGATAAACTTTCAAAAGAAAACACACCAACAGCAAATAACCCAACTGAAATCAACTTCTCCAAAATAGAGAATTTGGTATCCTGAACAATTTCGTTGAAGCAAAGAAATCGAGATCTGAATACCAGAATCACGGAGTCCAAGTAACTCATGCCGACCAAAAGAATAAATAAATGATTCTGATTGAGGACGAGCATTGTGAATACAATCAACAGAGCAACCCAAGTCTTTATCACTAAGAATTGGGTGAGAACATCCCTTCCCTTATTATGAGAAAACAACCGAACACAATAAATTTCCCCTCCAAAATCAAACATCACCATAACAAAGGATGCTAAACTGAAGAAGTAAGAAAACTCACCAAATTCTGCACTTCCAAATGTTCTTGCGATAATAAAATAAAAACTAAAAGCAATAACCTTCTCTAAAAGTTTTGAAACACCCAGCAAAAAAGTGGATTTTATATTCATTATTCTCCTAGAATTAGTTCCCTTTAGAAAAATGTAAAGGTTCCAAGACGCCCATATTAATGAGTTCCTTCTCCCTCTCCATATCCATAACCGTAACCATAACCGTAGCCTTTCCCATATCTGCTCATCCCCCTCGTCTTAATGCCGTTATAAACAACAGCCGCTGGCCAAAACTTAGACTTATCATCGATTGGACCCAGTATGTTCTTTACAGCCTCCTTCAGTGAATGATCATGACGAACCACGAACAAACTAAAGTCTGCGTGCTCAGCAATAATCTCTGCATCAGAAATCAATCCCAACGGAGGAGTATCAATGATTACGTAATCAAATTGACTTTTCAGATTCTTTAGCAATAATTCAAACTCAATGTTCAGCAACAACTCCGCTGGATTGGGGGGAATTGGGCCTGGAGGCAGAATAAACAAATCTTTGTAATCTGTTCTTTCAATGGCTTCGTCTATTGTTAACTTATTGATTAAAACTTGCGATAATCCCTTTGTTCCTGAAACTCCAAACGCCTTGTGTATTCTCGGCTTTCGCATATCGGCAGCAATCACCACAGTACGTTTTCCCATTAAAGCAAAACTCAAGGCAATGTTCGTAGTTATGAATGATTTCCCCTCTCCAGGTAAACATGAACTAATCAATATTACCTTGCTTTCATCTCCCTTTAAATAATACCCCATCTTGCTTCTAACAGAACGAACAGACTCTGCAATTGGACTTCGATTATCCGATCCAATAATAAAATCACTGCCCTCAGCTCCTTGGTATATCTCTCCCAAAACTGCTAACCTAGTTCGGCTCTCGATATCACTTCTGAACTTAATCTTACCCGTTAGTACTTCGAAATAGTAGACATAAAAGCCAGGAACACTAAATCCCAACAACAAACAAATCAAAACAACAATCACTTTCTTTGGCTTCACCGGATCTTCATCGCCTTGGGCTGGCTCAACCAATCTAACATCTGAAACAGTAGATGCAAAAGAAATGGCACTCTCTTCTCTTTTCTCTAACAAAAAAGTATAGATTGAATTTTTTATTGCTTGCTGTCTACTAATGTCCAACAACATCCTCTCCTTACCCGGTAATGAGGTCAATGAAGACATTTTCAAACTCAATTCACTTTTCAAACGACCAATGGCTGACCCCATTTGCTGCTTTAATTGTGCAACTGATTCAAGCAATGAAGTTCTCAATTTTCCTATTTCACCCTCCATCATTATCAACTCTTCGTCTTGACCACCTACTGAGCCTTTTCGCTTTTGATACCCAAATTCCATTTCATACAACCTATTGAGCATGGTAACGACAGACTGATCTGTAATACCGACCAAGGAAGGCAAATTACCTGGATTCATTCCTTTTCCTTTCAAATAACCTTCAACATCTTTTAATACATTCATTTGAATCTCCATCCGATTCAACTCCTTATCCTCTTCCTTGACTGACTCTAAAAACAATTTACCTTGTTGACCAATATCAACGATGGAATTACTCTCTTTAAACGTTTCAATATCCTTCTCAACGGAGTCCAATTGTGAAGTGACTAAATTCAATCGACTTTCAATAAAATCCAATGTGAACTGAGCAATCTGTCTCTTATCTGAGGTAGCTGCATCTGAATAAGATTCAATGATCAGCTTGAGAATGGTCTCCCCGCGCTGAATATTTTTTGTATCAAATGACAAATCAATAACACTCGTATTCTTGTTTACTGTGGCAACTGAAAAAGCCTTAAGAATTTCCTTAATTTCTTTTTTAATTGAAGAAGAAGCCACATAAAACTCTTTTCCAGATAATTCCCAAAGTCGCTTGCGATCTACAACTATTCCAACCTGCCTGCTCTTCTTGTCCCCATTAACAAAGAGTGTATCTTTGTTTCCAACCAAGGACCCGTTCACCTCCAAAGAACCATCCAAGGTAACCTTCATGTGCAACAAATCATCGCTTTCTTCAATGCTATCCGGAAAAACAGGAAACATCTGAATTGGGAAATCCAAACCTTCTTGCACATCCCGAATCCTGCCGTTCCTGTATATCTTGATATTGCAATTGGTTTTTCTGACTACCGATTCAATAATTGGCCTTGACTTTAGAATTTCCAATTCATTCTCGACAATTTTCTTTCCTCCAAACAAATCCAATTCACTTAAAATACTTCCCGTACCGCCGACACCCGTTTTCTTATCGTCTTTAACCAAAATCTTGGCAGAAACTTGATAGGTCGGTGAAGTATAGCGCAGATACAAAAACCCCAGGACCATAAAAACGGCCAAGCTACCCGCAAACAAAATCCAGTATGCCTGTAATGCACTTCTTAAATTTCCGATAATGTCAACTTCTTCCTCTTGTTCCATGTACTTGCAAATATCAAAACTTTACAACATTATCTTCATCATGATACGTTGACTAGCAAATCTTCAAATCGTGTTCGACCATTATTCTCACCAACTCTGGAAAACTGGTTCTGGTTGGATTCCATCCCAAAAGCTCCTTGGCCTTTTTGGGATTCCCTAACAACTGCTCCACCTCTGCCGGTCTAAAATACTTGGCATCCACCTCAATGATTATCTCCCCACTAGCAGCGTTGATGCCCTTTTCATCGACTCCTTCTCCCTCCCACTTCAAAACAATCCCAGCCTCTTTGAACGCAAGCTCACAAAATTCACGAACGCTATGCATTTCTCCTGTTGCGATGACAAAATCCTCAGGTGTATCATGCTGCAACATCATCCACATACACTCCACATAATCCTTGGCATACCCCCAATCACGCAACGCATTCAAATTACCCAAATACAATTTCTTCTGCAATCCCTTGCTGATTCTAGCTGCAGCCATTGTTATTTTTCGGGTTACAAAAGTCTCCCCTCTTCTTTCACTTTCATGATTGAACAGGATTCCATTCACGGCAAACATCCCATATGATTCACGGTAGTTTTTGGTAATCCAAAATCCATATTGCTTGGCAACTCCGTATGGCGACCTTGGATAAAATGGAGTGGTTTCAGACTGAGGTACCTCCTGAACCTTGCCATACAACTCTGATGTAGATGCTTGATAAATACGACAAGTTTTATCTAATCCCAACAATCGAACAGCCTCTAAAATTCTCAATGTCCCAACGGCATCAGACTCCGCTGTATACTCAGGAACTTCGAACGAAACCTTAACATGGCTCTGCGCTGCCAAATTATAAATCTCATCTGGCCTGATTTGTTGAATGATACGAATGATTGAACTAGAATCAGTCATATCTCCATAATGCAATTCTAAACTCCTATGGTCATGCATGTCCTGGATCCATCCATCCAAATACAAATGCTCTATACGACCTGTATTGAAAGAAGAAGATCGACGTATCATACCATGTACTTCATAACCCTTTTCCAGAAGCAATTCTGCCAAATAGGAGCCATCCTGACCCGTAATTCCCGTTATTAATGCCTTCTTTTTTGTCATTTCAAAAATATTTTTCACACCATTTTTAGTGCAAGAAATGCCAAGATTCCTTAGCTCTTGACTAGCCTACGAAGATAATCAAAGTACATTCAACCATTACTTAACATTTGTCACCACCAACACCAGCAAGGTAATTGCACTCACCACGGTTGGCCATACTTGAAAAAAGGTACTGCTGGTATTGATCTTGGTTCGGTTGGGCTTAATGTAGATAACATCTCCCGACTGAACGTAGAAATAAGGACTGCGCAACAAATCCTTGGATGTTAAATCAATAACGACGCTCTGTTCACCCATCTCAGTTTTGCGAATCAAAACCAACTCATTTCGAACGCCATTGATGGTCAAATCTCCAGCCAAGCCCAATGCTTGAAGCAGATTCAAGTTGTGATAGGGAACATGATAGGTGCCCGGCTTGGCCACTTCGCCCAAAACGGTGATTCGGAAATTAATGCACCGAACACTCACAACAGGATCTTTGATGTAGTCCTTTAATGCATTCTCCAAATAAGCTTGCAACTCCTTTCTTTTCATTCCAGCAACAGCAATTGAACCCAACTTGGGGAAGGTAATCTTCCCATCTTCCTCCACCATGTATCCCAAAATAGGGTTGGCTGTTTGCATCTGTTGCGCACTGCTGATTTGAATGGCTGAGTAATTGGACATGTTAAAATACGTGGCCTGCTCAATGTTCAAGCTATTTACAAAAATGCTGAGCTGATCACCCTTCTGAATCATCGGGTTATCCACTTCCTTAACTACTCCTTCCACTTTCTCATTGCCCAATCCATGCATATAATACACTTCTTTGGACTTGGTGCAGGAAACCCAACTCAACACAATACATATCAATAATAACAATCTCATCATCCAAATAAAAAAAAACGCGGTTGTATTAAAATACAATCCGCGCTTTATGCTTTTAGAAATATTACTTTGCTACGTAGAACAATGAAATACCATGCTGAAGGTAGCTTCCGCCATCCATCAAGTTGGTAACTCCCCACTTAGCTTGTGAGTTCAAAGAAATTCCCCAATCTTCCTTCACCCAATAGTTGAAAGCTAACCCTGTATTCAATGTGATCATGTTTGGATCCAAACCTGGATCACGCTTGGTGAATCCCAAACCTTGAATCGTTTGAATTTCAAAATTTCCTTTTTTCAAAGCATTGAAACGTGTGTTAGCATCCAAAGCCCAAAGTGTTCCTTCTTCTGAACCTTCGACTTGCTCTCCGTTTCTGAACTTAGCATCATAGTTAACATAAGTGAAACCCAAATCCAAAGACAACTTCTCGCTCATCTTCTTCATTCCACTGATGCGTGAAGGAAACAAATTGTAATTCCAACCTTCTTTAACATCCAAAAACTTTTCAAAAGCACGTCCATCATCATCGATAGCAGCCCAACCAAGACTGAAAGTCCATGGTGAAGATTTCAAATTGTCCACAATTCCTTGAGCTGAAACTCCGCCAGCCAATGTGATTACTGCAATCAGTGTAAAGATTTTTTTCATAGTATTCATTCTTAATGATACAAATATAGAAACATTTTAACACTTCACCCGTTTATCCTCCTTTTTTTTGGGTTTCGACCAAATCAAAAGCAGCGGCGTGATGGTTAACTCCATGATGATAGCGACAAGCAATGTCAAAGAAATTAGAAAACCAATATAAAATGTTCCCAAAAACTCAGAGAAAATCAAAGTAGAAAAACCTGCTGTTAAAATCAATCCTGTCACAATCATGGCCTTTCCTGTAGTCATAAAGGTCCGCTTCACAGCGTAAATCCTTGTATACCCCTCCATTCCCAGGGTTCGAACTCGCGCCAAAAAATGCACAGTATCATCTACCGCAATCCCAAAGGCAATGTTGAAGACAATCGATGTGGAAACTTTCAGAGGAATTCCCAAAAATCCCATCAACCCACCAATGACGATCAATGGCAATAAATTGGGGATAATCGTCATCGGAACCATGCGCCAAGATTTGTAAACCACCCCCATCACCAAGCCAATTACCAAAATGGATAAAAACAAATCCAGTATGGTATTGTCCACCAGATAAGCATTGTTGATGTCCATCAACATCGCCGTTCCCGTTAATGTTGTTGCCTGTAAATGATTAAAATCCTTCTTCAAAAAATCATTCAACTGTGCATTCTTCTGCTCATAATATTTGCGCCCTTTGTCAGGCAACCTCCCAGTAACCCGCAGTGTCTTGCTCTCTTTGTTGTAAACCAATTTCACCAAGGTCTGCGCTTGCTTGCTTTTGGCATATTTGACAATTTGTTGCATCTCAGCTTCATCCGCTGGAATTCTTCTGTATGTATCATCCCCTCCATTCAGAGTTCTGTTGGCCGACTTCACCATCTCGCACCAACTGAACAGCGCGCCTACTCCATACTCCTTTCTCAGATAGCCATCCAACCGATCCAACTCCTCAAGGGTGGCCATGTCTGTGATATCAGCAGAGGATTTCAAAGTCACACTCAATTCAAATGGACGACAGCCAATAAATTTCTCATCCATGAAATTAAAATCCTGCTTCAGTGGGTTGTTGTCCCGCAAATCCTCCAGCATCAAATTGTCCACCTTGATCATCGATATACCCCAAAAGCTCACTCCCACAGCCAATGCAGCCCCAACAATGATCCATTTTCTTCTGCGCAATACAAATGCAAAAAATCGATGCAACCGCTTGGTCCAAAAATCCTCCCGCATCGCATACACATGCATCTGCGTAGGCTTGATTACGAGGATCATGGCCGGCAATAAAGTAAAGGTTAATCCATAGGCCAATAAAACCCCAACGCTGGTGTACAAACCGAAATCAGAAATGGGCTGAATACTGGAAAAAATCAAGGTCAAAAATCCAATGGCCGTTGTAACCGCGGTTAAAAAAGTAGCCAATCGAATACTCTTCAAAGCTTTCTTCAGCGCGGTTCTTGGATCGTTGCCCTCCCGCAACTCATTCATGTACTTGGTCAAGACATGCACAGAATCACTCATCCCCACCACAAACAAAATGGTGGGCATGATGGTAACCATAACGTCAATGTCCTTGCCCAATACCTGCATAAAGGCCATCGTAAACAAAATGGACAAAAAGACCACCGCAGCTGGAATCACAATGCCCCAAAATGATCGGAAAGCGATGTACAAGAAAATGACCGTGCAGACCAAACACAAACCCACAAACATCAACAGCTCTTTGATCATCAACTCCACCAGCAACTTTTGCCCTTTGGCTCGACCAATCAAATGAACGCCATCGAACTGAAAAGCTCCTACTGTCTTTTGAATGTTTTCATACAATACATCGCACTTCTTCACCGCCAAGCCTTGCTCATGCTTCATGTTGATGGCAACGGATTTCCCATCCGGTGAAAAGAAAATTCCCACCCACTGACCAATGCCATAAATGTGCGTGCTGTCAATACCATATCCACCTGGATTCCTATAATCCAACCAAGGAGATTGAAAAAAACCACCAAAGACCGGATCTTTTACCACATCCATCAACTGC
This sequence comes from Flavobacteriales bacterium, assembly GCA_947442505.1. Taxonomy (GTDB): domain Bacteria; phylum Bacteroidota; class Bacteroidia; order Flavobacteriales_D; family Sanyastnellaceae; genus CAMCTV01. The sequence goes on from CANEVR010000003.1 coordinate 76,206, forward strand.
GTTGGTCCAACGCAATCATTGATGTATTCTATTTTTTTCAGAGAATCGTTGAGCGCATCCACCTTGGCCAAAAAGCTGGAATCAAAAACGCCCTTGTTGTTTTCTAAAACAACAATGAAATAATCCAGGTCTGACTCGAATTTATCGCGATGCGCCAAATAGAAATCGGTAGCTGGATCGTTTTGCGGAAAAAACGCTTCGAAATCGTAATTAAAACGCAATTGAGACACCGCCCAAAGACTGAGCGCTACCAACAATCCAACTGCTGCAATAATCCAAACGCTCTTCCTTTCTGTCTTCATCCGTCAAATGTATTTTACACTTGACTAAACAAAAAAAGGCCGTCAATGTTGACAGCCTTTTTACATTTTTCAATAAAACATTATTTTTTATCGTCTTTTACTTCTTCAAAATCCACATCGGTCACTTCACCGTCTCCGCCGTTGTTTCCGGCCTGACCTTGTCCTGCATCTCCTGCCTGTCCGCCTTGACCGTACATGTCTTGTGCAGCAGCTTGGAAGATGGTGTTCAACTTGTCCATATCCGTCTTGATGGCATCCAAATTTTTCTCCGCATGCGATTTTTTCAAGTCAGCCAAAGCCGTTTCAATTTCTCCTTTTTTATCCGCAGGAATTTTATCGCCATTGTCTTTCATTTGTTTCTCTATTTGGAAAATCAATGAATCTGCTTGGTTCACTACATCGGCTTGTTCCTTGGCTACTTTGTCCGACTCTGCATTCATCTCAGCTTCTTTCTTCATGCGCTCAATTTCCTCTTTGCTCAATCCTGAAGACGCTTCGATACGGATGCTTTGGGTCTTGTTGGTGGCCTTATCCAAAGCACTTACGTTGATGATTCCGTTGGCATCGATGTCAAAAATAACTTCGATTTGAGGAACACCTCTCTGTGCTGGAGGCAAATCTGACAAGTGGAACTTACCAATGGTTCTGTTGTCCTTGGCCATGGCGCGCTCGCCTTGCAACACATGAATTTCCACACTGGGTTGGTTGTCTACCGCTGTAGAGAACACCTCAGATTTCTTGGTTGGAATCGTTGTATTTGCATCAATCAACTTGGTGAAAACACCTCCCATGGTTTCGATACCCAAAGAAAGTGGCGTCACATCCAACAACAATACATCTTTCACTTCTCCAGTCAAAACACCCCCTTGAATCGCAGCGCCAATGGCAACCACTTCATCTGGATTAACTCCTTTGGATGGTTCTTTTCCGAAGAATTTCTTCACGGCTTCTTGAATAGAAGGGATACGCGTTGAACCACCGACCAAAATGATTTCGTTGATGTCCGTCACACGCAAACCTGCAGCCTTCAATGCCGACTCACAAGGAGCAATGGTGCGCTGAATCAAGCTGTCCGCCAATTGCTCAAACTTGGCACGGGTCAATGTCTTCACCAAGTGTTTGGGAACACCATCCACCGGCATAATGTAAGGCAAATTGATTTCAGTGCTTGTACCAGAAGACAACTCGATCTTGGCTTTCTCTGCACCTTCTTTCAAGCGCTGCAAAGCCATTGGATCTTTGGTCAAATCAATGTTTCCGTTATCGTTTTTAAATTCTTGAACCAACCAATCAATGATGACTTGGTCAAAATCATCTCCTCCCAAGTGGGTGTCTCCGTCTGTCGACAATACCTCGAACACACCGTCACCCAATTCAAGGACGGATACATCATGTGTACCACCACCACAGTCAAAAACCACAATCTTCATGTCTTGTGACTTTTTGTCCAAGCCGTAGGCCAAAGCTGCTGCTGTTGGCTCGTTGATGATGCGCTTCACAGTCAAACCGGCAATCTCACCAGCCTCTTTGGTAGCCTGACGCTGTGCGTCATTGAAGTAAGCTGGAACAGTAATCACAGCTTCAGACACTTCATATCCCAAATAGTCTTCCGCCGTCTTCTTCATTTTCTGAAGAATCATGGCCGAAATCTCCTGTGGAGAATAGTTGCGGTCATCGATTTTTACGCGCGGAGTATTCCCTTCACCTTTGACAACTGCGTAGGGTACACGAGATACTTCTCTTTCTGTTTCTGTATAGCTGGACCCCATGAAACGTTTGATTGAATAAACCGTTTTTGTAGGGTTGGTAATGGCTTGACGCTTGGCAGGATCTCCGATCTTTCTTTCGCCTCCGTCAACAAATGCCACGATAGATGGAGTAGTTCTTTTGCCTTCGCTGTTCGCGATCACTACGGGTTCGTTACCCTCCATAACGGCAACGCAAGAGTTTGTAGTTCCAAGGTCAATTCCAATTATTTTACTCATAATGTTTTGAATTATTCTTTTCCCGCCTCTTTCAAATCCTGTTCCGTTCCGTCCATGCCCTAGCATGTGTGACAGATTTGTCATAGAAACTGCCGTACTCCCGTCAGCCTGTCCAATTCTGTGACACTTCTGGCGTATTATTGCCTTACAGATTAACCCGATGATTGGCTTGTTCAAGACCTTTTGGCACCGAAACCCCAATGTGCTCATCTTTCTTTTGAGCTTACCCGTTTTATTGCTAGAGGCCAAAACAGAGAATGATTTCGACATCTTTATTGAAGCCGCGCGTGATTGGTCCAATGGTCTCAATCCCTACACCCAATTGTACCATGAGTGGTACCATTACTTTTACGACATTACTTTCTTAACCATGCTTTCTTGGTCCCAACATTTGCCCAATGATTGGATCAAGCTGGGTTGGTTGATGGTGCAAGTAGTTTTGCTCATTCAAATCTGGAAAATGGTGCTTGGGCATGTCGGTTCTTCTGCCGCTTCATCACCCAAATTCCGTTGGTTGGGGCTGGCATTGGTTATCTTCAACATTCGGTTGATCCGCGACAATATCCATTTGGGTCAGATGACCATTCTCTTGCTTTTTCTTTCGCTCAAAGGATTGGAATTGATTTTCAATCGGAGAAATGCCTTTGGAGGGGCCCTGTTGGCTTGGGGAGTGGTGGTAAAAATATTGCCCATTGTTGTTTTGCCCTACCTCATTTACCGCAACCGATGGAAAGCTGCTGCATGGACCTTGGCGTTTTGCGTGTTTTTTTTAACGCTCCCCTATTTGTATCAAAATACAACCCAATACTCCGAGCTTTTGAAGAGTCGATGGGCTTTGTTGAATCCGAGCAATACCGAACACATTTTGGACACCTCCGAACGCAGTTTTCACTCCATGACCACATTGGTCAGCGTCCTCTTCCATGCACATTGCGACGACACCCACATCCTCCCCTTGCGCCGCCACATTTGGGATTGCGACGTGCAGACCGTCAAATGGATCAGCCTCATTTCTCGATTGATTTTGGTGGCGTCCTTTCTTTGGGTTTTGCGCAGCCGGCCATTTGCCGAAGGTCGTCGCGAACATTACTTCCAAGAGTGGGCCTATCTCTTGATGCTGATCCCCTTGATTTTCCCACACCAACAGCACTACGCGTTTTTCATGATGATGCCAGGCTTGGCATGTATCTTAGCTCCCTATTTCACATGTGTTGCCATTTGGAAATGGAATTCGCTTCGAGTTTGGTTGTTGGTATTGATTTTCATTGCAATGAACATCCATTTCTTGTTGGGGGTTTGGAGCGGTTACTACAACCATTTCAAAATTCTCACCTACGGAGGTTTGGTCGCTTTGATCTTGTTATTGCAACAAATGCATCCACGTGATGTCAGTCACCAAGAAGAAAACATTTAATAGGGACATTTGCAACGTTGAACAATAATACAACGAGCAAAAAAATGAAAAACTTCATTCTTACCTACCGGCGCAACTTGCGCGTTATACTCATCGGAGCCATTTTGGGATTTTTGTATTACCGATTGGTAGGATGTCAATCGGGACATTGCATGATCAGCTCCAATCCTTTTATCAGCACAGGATATGGCGGGTTGCTGGGCTATCTGTTTGTAAGTTCAAGATTTGCTCGAGGAAATTGCGAAGTTTAAATTTTGGATTTTTTTTGCATTTGCCTTGCAACAATGGTAAGGTTTGTGCGTTTAGTAAAGTACTAGATTTTTACTCGTTCTGAGTAATAGGTTTTGGTTAAGGATTAGAAAAGCCCCTCAACGGAGGGGCTTTTTTATTGATTAGGACCTATTCCGGCTATCCGTTCCAAGTCCTCGGGTGCTACACACCCTGCGGGCTTTCCACTACTATCCGGGGTATTGAAAAAAACTGCAAGAATGCTTTTGTTCCGCATAAATCTTTTCAATAAAGCGATCAATATTCAAAAATCTCCAATATTTACCCTGTATATTTTAGCATGCTTTGAATCACTAATTTCGCCATTATCATTGAACATGCAAACAAACCTACCCGCCTCCATTTTTTCTTTTCTGGAAGACTTGAAAGAAAACAATAACCGAGATTGGTTTCAACTCAACAAAAGGAGATATCAGGAGCAATTCGAAACCGTCGCGCAATTTGCCGATGAGCTGTTGTTGCGCATGAAGCAAAGTGACGAGATTGAAACACCGAGCGGAAAAAAGGCGTTGTTCAGGATCCACAAGGACGTTCGTTTCTCCAAAGACAAATCTCCATTCAAAACCAACATCGGAGGATCTTTTACGCGGGCGACCCAATATTTACGCGGTGGATATTATTTTCATATTGAACCCGGCAATTGCTTTTTAGGTGGCGGATTTTGGGCGCCATCACCAGAAGATTTAAAACACATTCGAAATCAAATAGCCGCCGATCCAGAACCCCTGCGCAAGATATTGACCTCTAAAAAATTCATTTCCACCTTTGGAAAATTGGAAGGCGAGCAACTCAAGAACGCCCCCAAAGGATTTGACAAAGACCATCCCGCCATCGATCTCATCAACTACAAACAATTTCTACTGATCAAACGATTTACCGATGCCGAGGCGCAATCGGCCAACTATTTAAACGACGTCGTCACCACCTTTCAAGCCATGCGCCCCTTTTTCGATTACATGAGTGAAATCCTCACCACCGATTTGAACGGAGAGCCGATGTTTTAACGCGCGCTTGCCTTTCCTTTTCCTATTCATTCTCATTCTAATTTCCATTCTCATTCTGTTTCGGATTTATTCCAATTTTCCATTTCAAGCTGCGTGCAAAGGCTTTCCGCTACTTTCCGCGGTATTGACTCATTTCAATCGATCGATTCTTTCGTGAATAATGACTTTGAATTGTAGTTTGAAAGCATCACTCAAAAAACTCTGGTCAATCATATCCAACCATTTCGGTAATGCTTTTTCCATCTTTCTGAAAATATTTTGCCGTTGCTTTTCATCCACTTTCAATGTGTCCATGGCTACTACAAAATCCTGAAGTTTGATCTTCTTCTTCTTACCGTTGATGTTTAACGCCATTTCCTCATCATCGGCAGGATTGACTAAGGTTGTGTTTACCAAATCGTAAGCCGGCGACAAGGTCATTCCCAACCCTGGTTGGTCCAACAAAGAGAAATTTTTCAAATGCATGTCGGCATTACCCGTGATGAAAGAAAACAACACCAATTCCCAAAAGTTAACCAAATCAAGACCCGGTGTAGCCGAATACTTTAAAATGGCCTTGCCTATTTGCTCATAACTGCCATGGTACTTGCCCTCAGTAAGGCGTTCCGTTAACTGACACATGTCTTCCATGGCCAACTTCCCCTTTTTGGATCGGTCCACTCGTTTTGTTATATATGCCAAATTTCCTGATTGCAGTCGAATAAGGCTATGCGGTGCCGTTTTAATTTTTGCAACTTCTGCAAGTCGCATGGTCAAATCCTCCACTTCTGGAAGTTGTGGATAGCGCGCTGTAGGTGGTTTTAGTATGTATCCTCCCCACAAGCCCACCAGTGTAAACCGTCCATTGGTACCTTCCAGTTGCTTACCACTAATGTGCAAGGACAATTTGGCCTGAACACCAGTTACGGCAATTTGGCTTTGAATGACTTCTTTGGCCAAGTGCTCGATATCAGACTCCGAATAAGGCAGCAAAGGAGGTGTTGTTTGACCAAATATTTTTTTGGAACATGCAGCATGAAAGTCCTGCTCCTGTTCACTCAACATTTCATAACAATATAAACAGTTCATTGATCTGAAATTTTAACTTCCTCCACACTAACAGCTCCGATGCAATCTTTACAGCAAGCGAGCAATAAACCCATCCGATCTCTTGGATTGAGTTTCCAATTTTCTTCTGCGATATCCAACAACCATCCTTCCGGTATCAAGCCATCAAAAAATGGAAAGAGCACATTGGAACGAAAAGCGGTTTCCTGCAACGGCAATGTCAAACTTACCGAGCGGACATCTTTCTGAACAATATAATTCTGATCATAAACAAAATGAAACCCTTGATCATCCTGTGTTAGCCATCCTGCTACCTGGTCGTCTATTTTAATTGCTGCTTTTCGCACGTTGATTATTTAATAAAGATTTAATTCTATACGGCAAAGGGGCAATCACAAGTCTTGTTGAGCTGTTTGAGCAACTGCACCCACTTGATAGCCGAACAATTGCAGAACTTGGTTCACCTTATCCAACCTCAAACTTTCCTTTCCCTGTTCCAATTCACGCAAGAAACGCAAACCAACACCAGCCTTCTCAGCCAGTTCCGG